>NZ_JBHUZM010000089.1:0-31601 GCF_042667665.1 Streptomyces sp. NPDC057307
CGGTGCGGCGTCGTGTGCGGCCGGCTGGAGCGGTCGTGCAGCCCTGCCGGACCTTCGGCCCGCCACCGGCTCATCCACTTGTACGCGGTGGCCCGCGAGACACCCATCTCGGCCGCCACATGAGCAACCGGGCGACCGGAAAGCACACGCTCGACCAGCAGCCGCCTACCGAAGACCGTCAGCCGGGCATTACGGTGGGACACGAAGACCTCCGTGCGGTGAGTTCCCAGACAGCTCCCACCACACCGGAGGTCTTCGCCATGTTCAAGACCCGCCAGTGTCAACAACGCTCGTGATCAATACATCTAGGGCCTGTCTTCAAAGTCCCGCCTGGCCTGCGACGCCTGGCACGGCACCTCTCCCCCGTAGGCCCTAGGGCGGTGACCGGGAAAGCCCACCGGGTCCGTCCGGTGGGCGGTTCGTCGCGGCGCGGCGCCGCGGTCGGGCGGGCGGAAGTCCTCGTGGCGGGGGAGGGTGGAGGCACCGCACACGGGTGACGGAGGGCTTCATGACGAACGGTGACGCGGCGGCCGGCGGCGACGGAACGCCCGCCCCGCACTGCCTGGTGACCGGCGCCACCGGCTACATCGGTGGTCGGCTCGTACCGGAGCTGCTGGACGCCGGGTACCGGGTGCGCTGTCTCGCGCGGACGCCCGAGAAGCTGCGCGACCACGTGTGGGCGGGCCGGGCCGAAGTCGTACGCGGCGACGTCACCGACGCCGAGTCGGTCGGCGACGCCATGCGCGGCATCGACGTCGCCTACTACCTGGTCCACTCGCTCGGCACCGGCTCCGGCTTCGAGCGGACCGACGCCGACGCGGCCCGCGTCTTCGCCGAACAGGCCCACGCGGCGGGCGTCCGGCGCATCGTCTACCTCGGCGGCCTCACCCCGGCAGGCGTACCCGAGCGGAATCTCTCACCTCATCTGCGCTCCCGCGCCGAGGTCGGACACATCCTGCTCGACTCGCGCGTCCCCACCACCGTGCTGCGCGCCGCCGTCATCATCGGGTCCGGCTCGGCGTCCTTCGAGATGCTGCGCTATCTCACCGAACGCCTCCCGGTGATGGTCACACCCAGCTGGGTACGGAGCCGGATCCAGCCGATCGCCGTACGCGACGTCCTGCGCTGTCTCGTCGGCAGCGCGCGGATGCCCGCCGACGTCAGCCGCGCCTTCGACATCGGCGGCCCCGACGTCCTGACCTACCTGGACATGATGCACACGTACGCCTCCGTCGCCGGGCTGCGGCGCCGGCTGATCGTGCCCGTGCCCGTCCTCACCCCGACCCTCTCCAGCCACTGGATCGGCCTGGTCACCCCTGTACCCCGCTCGATCGCCCGGCCGCTCGCCGAGTCCCTGCGGCACGAGGTCGTGTGCCACGAGCACGACATCGCGCGGTACGTCCCCGACGGGCCCGGCCGGCCCATCGGCTTCGAGGACGCGCTGACCCTTGCCCTCCGGCGCATCCAGGACGCCCAGGTGACCACCCGCTGGTCCTCCGCCGCCGTCCCCGGCGCGCCGAGCGACCCGCTGCCGACGGACCCCGACTGGGCCGGCGGCAGCCTCTACACCGACCACCGCGAACTGACCGTCGACGTCGGACCCGAGGCGCTGTGGCGGGTCGTCGAAGGGATCGGCGGCGACAACGGCTGGTACTCCTTCCCGCTGGCCTGGGCCGTACGGGGCTGGCTGGACCGGCTCGTCGGCGGTGTCGGGCTGCGCCGGGGGCGCCGCGACGCGGCCCGGCTGCGGGTCGGCGACTCGCTGGACTTCTGGCGCGTCGAGGAGATCGAACCGGGCCGGCTGCTGCGGCTGCGCGCCGAGATGCGGCTGCCGGGTCTGGCCTGGCTGGAGATGCGCGTCGAGTCGGACGAGCAGGGCCGTACGCGCTACCGGCAGCGCGCCGTGTTCCATCCGCGCGGGCTGCTGGGGCACGCGTACTGGTGGAGCGTCGCGCCGTTCCACGCCGTCGTCTTCGGCGGGATGGCGCGCAACATCGCGAAAGCGGCGAGCAGGGACGCGGGGGCGCCCGTGGGACGGAACGTCCAGGATGCGGCCGGTGATTGACCCCGTTCGGCCGCTGCGGTTACGTTGCCAGGCATGCAGCGATCCGCGCACCTGACGACTCGGGGTCATATCGATCTCAAGCGTGTGTGCTCCGCGGCGTGTCACCAGGGCTGACGTCACAGCGCCCACGCGGTCGGCCGGCCCCCGACGGGAAGTGTCCCGGAGGCCGGGACCACCGCTGCCGTCCAGGATCTGGAAGACACCCGTGAAGAAACCGCCGGTGCCCGTCCGTCGCCGACCCACCCATGTACGCCGCGCCGACATCCCGCCCCCCGCCGTACCGCCGCGCCGCGCGCCGGGGACGAGGACCGTGCTCAACGCCGTCCTCGACCACGGCCCGGTCGCCCGCAGCACCGTCGCGCGGCTGACCGGACTGTCCCCGGCGTCCGTCACGGGGCACAGCGCGCAGTTGCTGGCCCGGGGGCTGATCCGGGAGAGCCCGGAGACCGCCGGGCCGCGCGGGCTCGGCCGGCCGCACGTGCCCGTGGACATCGACACCAGCCGCTATCTGGTGGCGGGCGCGCACATCGCCGTCACCAACTCGACGCTGTCGCTGATGGATCTGCGCGGCCGGATCGTCGCCGAGGACCGGGAGCCGCACCGGGGCACCCGCCCGGACCCGCGGCAGGTTCTGGACGGACTCGCCGGGCGGCTGCCCCGGCTCGTCTCCGCCCACGCCGACGGCCGTTCGGTGCTGGCGCTCGGCGTGGCCACCGGCCACCGGGTGGACCCCGGCGCCGGAGTGATCGTGCGCCATCCCCAACTGGGCTGGCGGAACGTGGCCGTACGCGACCGTCTCGCCGACGCGACCGGGCTGCCGGTCCATGTGGACAGCCACGCACGGGCGTTGGCGCGGGCCGAGCAGCTGTTCGGCGAGGCGTCGACGCGCGGGAGCGCCGTACTGCTCTTCGTCGGCGCCGTGGTGGACGCCGCGTTCGCGACCGCCGGAGAGGTACATCTCGGACCCCGGCACGGCGCGGGCAGCATCGCGCATCTGCCGGTCGGCGGTGACGGCAGCCTCGAATCGGAGGTCTCCGAGCAGGCCATGGTGCGGCTCGCGGCCGAACAGGGCCTGCCCGTCACGTCGTTCCCCGCGCTGCTGGCCCGCGCGCTGGCGGGGGAGGCCCGCGCGCGGGAGCTGTTCCGCCGCAGGGCCAGGCTCGTGGGCAGGGCCGTGGCGCTGCTGCTGGACATGTTCGATCCCGAGGTGCTGGTGGTGGTCGAGCCGGGTACGGGGCTGCTGCCGCACTGCCTGGCCGATCTGCGGACGGAGGTGGCGGAGCGCTCACTCGTCTGCGACGACCCCGAACAGGCCGTCGTGGCAAGCAGTTTCACGGGAAGCGTGCTGTCCACGGCAGGCGCCGCGGTGGCGCTGGGCGCCCTGTACGCGGACCCGCTCGGGCCCTGGCCCGCGCTGACGGCCGTGTCGTGAGCGCGAGCCATGAGCGGTGAGCCGAGTGCCTTGTGCCGTACGCCGCGTGCCGCGTGTGGTGAACCTGAATGGACCCGAGTTAATTCAGAGAGTTGCATTGTTGACCGGGGTCGTAGATGCACAGGACAATGAATTCATGACCATTCGGCAGCGGATTCCGCAGTACGTGCCCTGCCTCTGTTGTCGCGCCTGAATTCTCCTCGCGCCACGGTCCACCGCTGAATTCACCGGCGATCGCGTCCGGCCCGCTCATCGCGCCCCGAACCGCCTGGTCCCGCAGCCCCGTGTGTCGCCGCTGCCTGCCCATTTCCGCTGCTTCCACCTCTCTTCCTGGGGGAGACGTTGACTGTCACCGTGTCGTCGCATCTCGCTGCGGGCATTGCCCCTGAGCGCTTCAAGAAAGTGTTCCGCCGATATCCGGCGGGAGTGGTCGTGGTCACCGCCGACGCCGGCCACGGTCCGGTCGGATTCACCGCCACCTCCCTCACGTCCCTTTCCCTCTCCCCGCCGCTCGTGTCGTTCGGCATCGCCCTCACCGCGTCGTCCTGGCCGACGATCGAGCGCGCGTCCTCGGCCGTCGTCAACTTCATCGGCGCCGAACAGGAGCCGCTGGCAAGGACGTTCGCGACCAGCGGCATCGACAGGTTCGCCGCGCCGACGGCCTGGCACCGCCTGCCGGAGGGGGAGCCCGTGCTCGACGGCGTGGCGGGCTGGCTTCGGCTGAGCATCCAGCAGATCGTGCCCGCCGGTGACCACCGGATCGTCGTGGGTCGCGTGGAGGACACCGAGCACGACGACAGCCGGCGCCCGCTGCTCTTCCACGACGGCCGCTACCTCACGCTCTGAGCCGCAGCCCGCAGCCCGTAACTCGTAGCCCGTAGCCCGTAGCCCGTAGCCCGCATCCCGTAGCTCGTGGCCGCCGTCCATGGCCACAAGCGCGTAGCCATGTCCGCGCAGCCGCAGACCGACCGACCCGCGCCCCAGGAGAAGAAGACCCATGTCACGCGACCCGGACCGCAAGCCCCTGCACCTCAACGCCTTCCTGATGACCGTCGGCCACCACGAGGCCGCCTGGCGGCTCCCGCAGAGTCCCACCGACGGCACGGACGTCGAGCACTACAAGAACCTGGCCCGCATCGCCGAGCGCGGCAAGCTCGACTCCCTCTTCCTCGCCGACGGCCCCGTCCTGCACGGCGACCCGGGGCGGCGGCCCTCCAGCATCCTGGAACCCACCGTGCTGCTGACCGCCCTGGCCGGCGTCACCAGCAGGATCGGCCTCATCGCCACCGCGTCCACCAGCTACAACGAGCCGTACAACCTCGCCCGCCGGTTCGCCTCCGTCGACCATGTCTCGGGCGGTCGGGCCGGCTGGAACATCGTCACCACGGCGGGCGCCGACGCCGCCCGCAACTTCGGTCTGGACGACACCCCGTTGCACCATGAGCGCTATCTGCGGGCGGCCGAATTCCTCGAAGTGGCCACCAAGCTGTGGGACAGCTGGGCCGACGACGCCGTGGTGAACGACAAGGAGAGCGGCGTCTACGCCCTCGCCGAACGCGTCCGCCGTATCGACCACCGCGGACCCCACTTCCGGGTCGACGGCCCCCTGAACGTACGGCGCTCCCCGCAGGGCCACCCCCTCCTCGTCCAGGCCGGATCCAGCGAGGACGGCAAGGACTTCGCGGCGCGCTACGCGGAGGCGGTGTTCACCGCGCAGCAGACCCTGGAGGAGGGCGTCGCCTTCTACAAGGACGTGAAGCAGCGCGCGGTGACCTTCGGACGCGACCCGGACGGCATCAAGATCCTGCCGGGCATCGTGCCGGTCATCGGCGCCACGGAGGCCGAGGCGCTGGCGCTGGACGAGGAACTGGACCGGCACATCGTCCCCGAGTACGGCCGGCGCCAGCTGGCCCGGCTCATCGGCGTTCCCGAGGAACGACTGCTGCTGGACCAGGAGTTGCCCGACGACATCCCCACCGAGGACGAGATCGAAGGTGCCAAGAGCCGCTTCACACTGGTCGTGGAGCTGGGCAGGCGCGAGCATCTGACGGTACGTCAACTCATTGGCAGGCTCGGCGGAGGCCGCGGGCACCGGACCTTCGCCGGCACCGCCGAGCAGGTCGCCGACACCATCGAGCACTGGTACGACAGCGGCGCGGCCGACGGCTTCAACATCATGCCGGCGCTGCTCCCCTCGGGGCTGGAGGTCTTCGTCGACCAGGTCGTGCCGATCCTCCACGAGCGTGGCCTGTTCCGTACCGAGTACACCGGCACCACGCTGCGCGAGCACTACGGACTGCCGCGCCCCGCCAACCGGCTGTTCGACACGGTGGAGAGCGCCGTCGGCACGGGCTGACGGCGGTCCGTGCGGAAGCGAGGGTGAAGGAGGACGGGCGGGGCCCGGAGCGGAGTCGTACGCGATACTGCGCGCATGCGCATTTCAGCCAGAGCGGACTATGCGGTACGTGCCGCGCTGGAGCTCACGACGTCCCGCGACGAGGCCCCGCTGAAGGCGGAGGCGATCGCCGCCGCCCAGGACATCCCGCACAAGTTCCTCGAAGGCATCCTCAACGACATGCGCCGGGGCGGGCTCGTGGTGAGCCGGCGCGGTGGCAACGGCGGATACCGGCTGGCCAGGTCCGCGGACTCCATCACCGTCGCCGATGTCATCCGCGCGGTGGACGGACCTCTCGTCTCGGTGCGCGGGGTCCGTCCGCCCGAGCTGTCCTACTCCGGCCCCGCCGAGTCGCTGCTGCCGCTGTGGATCGCGCTGAGGGCCAATGTCCGCCAGATTCTGGATGTGGTGACCCTGGCCGACGTGGCGTCGGCGGGGCTGCCGGACGACGTGTCCGCGCTGGCGGCCGACCCCGAGGCATGGACGAACCCCTGACTCGACCGGCGGACGCTGTTCCGTATCGCTGACCGGAACGCGAGTCCACCATATGAACACGCACTTGGGGAGGCGAAGACTACGTGCCAGTATTCCTACTAATCCAGTGGGAAAACTAGGGATGTTGGAGGTGGCCGGCACCGTGCCGACGAAACCCGTGGTCCGAACCGCCGCCCTGCGCAAGCCCCCCGTGCCCGACGACGCGATGTGGCCGCGCGTCACTCGGGAGGTGGCCGACGATCTCGCCGCCGACGCGATCGCCCGCGACAGGGCCGGCAAGCCGCCGTACGACGAGGTGGCGCGCCTGCGCGAAGCCGGTCTGCCCGCGCTGCTGACACCACCCGCGCTCCTCGGCCGCGGCCGTACGGGCCTCGGTCTCCCCCTCGATCCGGACGGTCACGACGGCCATGGTGGCCACGGCGGTCACGGCGGTCACGGCGGTCACGGCGGTCACGACGGTCACGACGGTCACGACGGCCATGGTGGCCACGGCGGTCACGGGGGTCACGGGGGCGCCGACTGGCGCACCGCCGCCGCCGTGATCCGCGAGATCGCGGCGGCCGACGGCTCCATCGGCGAACTCATCGCCCGGCACTACGTGCTGTCGTGGAGCGGCCGCTTCTTCGCCGCGACGGACGGCCCGGCCGCCGGTCACGAACCGCCCGCCGTCGCCCACAGCTGGCTCCTCGGCGGCAGCACCGACCTCCCGGACCCGGAGACCGGCCCCGGCCTCACCCTCTCGCCGGCCGCGTCGGGCTATCTGCTCAACGGCCGGCGCACCTTCGCCGCCGGTGTCACCGTCGCCGACCGGCTCGTCGTCGGCGCGACCGCCACGCACACCGGTGAGCTGCTGATCGCACTCGTGAATCCGGCCCACCCCGGTGTCCTCGCCGGTACCGACAACGACCGCCTCGGCCAGCGGCTCACGGGCGCCGGCAGCGTCGACTTCGACAACGTGCCCGTGGACGCCGACCACATCCTCGGCGCGCTGCCGCGCGACGAGCACGCCGTCTCCGCGTTCACCGCGCTCGCGCCGCTCGCCCTGCGGCTCGTCCTCAGCCATGTCGCCCTGGGCATCGCCGAAGGGGCGCTCGCCGAGGCCCGCGACGTCAGCCGAGCGGTGCAGCCCGCGCCGCGCTCCGAGGCGCCGGACGCCACCACCTACGCGGTGCGGCCGAGCGGGGACCCGTATCTCCTGCTCGCGTACGGGGAGTTGGCCACCGCCGCCCACACCGCGGCCGCCGTCGTGGAACGCGCGACGGACGCCCTGGAGCAGGGGCTCCTCACCGGGCGAGACCTCGGCATGGACGAACGCGCGGAGATCGCCGTCCTGGTCGCCGCGGCCGAGGCCGTCACCAGCAGGTCCGCCGTCGACATCACCACGCGCATCCTCGAACTCACCGAGGCGGCGACGTCGTCCGACGGCGGCGCGGCGCTCGACAGATTCTGGCGCAACGCCCGCGCGCTGACCGCGCAGAGTTCACCCACCCACCGGCTCCGCGACATCGGCGACCACTACCTCAACGGCACGCACCCGCCGTTCACCGCCCGCTCCTGACCGGCTCCGGCCGCTGACCGGTCGGGGACGCCGTCGGTCCGGACGGTGGCGTCGCCGGACCGGCAGAGGACGTCCGGTCGGTCGGGGAAGCCTCCAGCGTCGCCACCAACCGGCCCAGCGAGCGCGTGAGTTCGTCCTCCTCGACCGTCAGCGGCAGCCGCGCCCAGTCGTCGCGGATCTCCTGGTCCAGCCGCGACCACAACGCCCGCCCGCCCTCGGTCAGATACGCCAGGATCCGACGGCGGTCGAGCGGGTCGACACGGCGGTGGACGAGATTCTGGTCGACCAGTTGGTCGACGAGTTTCGTGAGCGTCGGCGGCGGCAGGAACACGCAGTCCGCGACCGCGCTCATCCGGTGCCCCTGCCCGTCCGAGAGCAGTGACAGCACCCGCCAGGCGTCGACCGAACAGTCGGCGGCGTCCAGCACGGCGCGCAGCCGGCGCAGTACCAGGCGCTCGGCACCGGTCAACAGGCGTACCAGGTCGTGGGGTTGACGAGCAGAGGGGGGCATGGGCCGGTCGCTCCTCGGTCCGGTGGCCCGTACATCGTACAAAGTGTGGACGCGGCGCGACGATGCGCCGTTCCACTGGGCGGACAGCACGGAGACCACGCGCCGTACCGGGCAATCATGGGGCGATGCGCCGGTCCATCTGGCACGCCGCCGACACCTCGATCGGCGTCGCGCTCGTCCACCCCATGCGGGGGCCCGCCGGGATCTTCGGGCCCGCCTGCGGACTCTGCGCGCAGCTCGCCGCCGACGAGGTCAACCGGGCCGGTGGCATTCTCGGCCGGGAGCTGCGACTGATCCCCGTGGACGGCGGCGCCCCGCCGCACCAGGTGGCGGCCGAGGTGGAGACGCTGGTCGCGAGCGGCGCCGTGCACGGGGTGACCGGCTGGCACATCTCCTCCGTACGGCAGGTCCTCGCACCCCGTATCGCCCATCGGGTGCCGTACGTGTACACGGCGCTGTACGAGGGCGGCGAGCGCACCGACGGCGTCTATCTGACCAGCGAGACGCCGGCCGCCCAACTGCGCCCCGCCATGCGGCTGTTGGCCGACGAACGGCGGATAAGGCGCTGGTACGTGGTCGGGAACGACTACGTGTGGCCGCGCCGTACCGCGCGCGCCGCGCGCCGCTACGCCCGCGAGAGCGGGGGAGCGGTGTGCGGCGAGACGTATCTCCCGCTGGGCACCGAGGAGTTCGGCCCCGTGCTGCGGGCGATCGAGCGGTCGGACGCCGACGGCGTCCTGATGCTGCTTGTCGGCAGCGACGCCGTCCGGTTCAACCGCGCCTTCGCCTCGGCCGGACTGCCGGTGCGCGCACCGCGGCTGAGCACCCTCATGGACGAGAACATGCTGCTGGCCAGCGGCGCCGACGCCACCACCGACCTGTACAGCACCGCCGGCTTCTTCGCCTCCCTCGCCAATCAGGACACCCTCGACTTCCACGGCCTGTACGCCCGGCGGTTCGGCGTCGAGGCGCCACTGCCCGGCAGCCTCGGCGAGTCCTGCTACGAGGGAGTGCTGCTGCTCGCCGCGCTGGTCGAACGCGCCCGCACCCTCGACGTGACGGCGATCGACGCGGGCGCCGACGACGTCTCGTACGAAGGACCGCGCGGCTTCCTGCGGCTGCGCCGCCGCCATGTCAGCCAGCGCATCTATCTCGCGCGCGCCGACGGGCTCGACTTCGACGTGCTGACCGAACTGCGGCAAGAGGGGCCGGACAGGAGCAACTGACCCCGCCTGTCGCCCGCCTGCCGTCGAGTTACTTCCTGTGGGAAGTATTAATTGCCGTGAAACAACGGGGAAACCGGGCGCCCTGAGGCTCGTTGCCGTTACCGCAACCCGCACTTCACGGCCCCCTTCCGGGGGCGAGGAGGCTTCGATGCCCGCTTCCCGCGCCATCCGAACAGCCCTGAGCTGTACGGCACTTGTCACCACCACCGCACTGGTCCTGACCGGCTGCGGCGCCAAGACGGGTGACGCGTCGGCCGAGGGCAAGGGCGTCAAGGCCGACGTCTCGGGCAAGACCGTGAAGGTCGGTCTGCTCAACTCGCTCTCCGGCACCATGGCCATCAGCGAGGTCACCGTACGCAACGCGCTCAACCTCGCCATCGGGGAGGTCAACGCGGACGGCGGCGTACTGGGCAAGCGGGTCGAGGCGATCAGCGAGGACGGGGCGTCCGACTGGCCCACCTTCGCCGAGAAGTCCGAGAAGCTCATCCGGGAGGACCGCGTCGCCGCGGTCTTCGGCTGCTGGACATCCGCGAGCCGCAAGGCCGTCAAGCCGGTCTTCGAGAAGAACGACGCGCTGCTGTTCTACCCGGTCCAGTACGAGGGCCTGGAACAGTCGCCCAACATCTTCTACACCGGCGCCACCACCAACCAGCAGATCGTGCCCGCGCTCGACTATCTGAAGAAGCAGGGCACGAAGTCGATCTACCTGGTCGGCAGCGACTATGTCTTCCCGCGCACCGCCAACAAGATCATCAAGGCGTACGCGAAGGCCAACGGGATGACCGTGGCCGGCGAGGACTACGCGCCGCTCGGCTCCACGGAGTTCAGCAGCATCGCGGGCAAGGTCAAGTCCGCCAAGGCCGACGCCGTCTTCAACACCCTCAACGGTGACAGCAACGTGGCCTTCTTCAAGGAGTACAAGTCCTCCGGCCTCACCGCGGCCACCATGCCCGTCGTCTCCGTCTCGATCGCCGAGGAGGAGGTCAAGTCGATCGGCGCCCCGTACCTCAAGGACCAGCTCACCTCCTGGAACTACTACCAGACCACCGAATCCCCGGCGAACACCGCCTTCGTGAAGGCGTACAAGGCCAAGTACGGCCAGGACAAGCCGACTTCGGACCCGATGGAGGCCGCGTACACCTCGGTGCACCTGTGGAAGGCCATGGTCGAGAAGGCCGGCTCCTTCGACGTCGACATGGTGCGTGAGGCGTCCGACGGCATCACCTTCGACGCCCCCGAGGGCAAGGTCACCGTGGACGGCGCGACCCAGCACATCTCCAAGACCGCGCGCATCGGCAAGATCGGCGCCGACGGGCTGATCACCGAGGTCTGGAAGTCCGAAGGACCGGTGGAGCCCGACCCGTTCCTCAAGGGCTACGACTGGGCCGCGGACCTCTCATGACAGTGATACTCGGTCAGCTGTTCATCGGCGTCAGCATCGGCGCCGTACTCCTGCTCATCGCGCTCGGACTCTCCCTCACCTTCGGCCAGATGAACGTCATCAACATGGCCCACGGCGAGTTCATCATGGCCGGCGCCTACACCGCCTACGTCATCCAACAGACCGTCAGCAGCGCCGGAGCGTCCCTGCTCGTCGCACTCCCGGCAGCCTTCCTCGTCGCGGGCGCGCTCGGTGTCCTGCTGGAGATGCTGCTCATCAGACGCCTCTACGAGCGCCCCATGGACACACTCCTCGTCACCTGGGGCGTCTCCCTGATCCTCCAGCAGCTCGCCCGCGACATCTTCGGCGCCCCCAACGTGCAGACCCGCGCGCCCGATTGGCTCACCGGCCACACCACGCTCTACGAATCCGGCGGCGACAGCCTCACCCTCGCCAACAGCCGGCTGTTCATCCTCGCCCTCGCGATCGCCGCCGTGGCCGGCATGACACTGCTGCTGCGGCTGACGCCGCTCGGCCGCCGGATCCGCGCGGTCGTGCAGAACCGCGACCTGGCGAAGGTGTCCGGACTCGCGACCGCACGGGTGGACCGTACGACGTTCTTCATCGGGTCCGGTCTCGCCGGCATCGCCGGCGTCGCGCTGACACTGGTCGGCCCCATCGGCCCGACCATGGGCACCAACATCATCATCGACGCCTTCCTCGTCGTGGTCGTCGGCGGCATCGGCCAGCTCAAGGGCAGCGTCATCGTCGCCTTCGCGCTCGGCATGCTCCAGGCCGTCATGGAGTACTCCACGACCGTCAGCATCGCCAAGGTCGTGGTCCTCGTCGCCATCGTCGCGTTCCTCCAGTGGCGTCCCCAAGGTCTGTTCACCCTGCGTACCCGGAGCCTGGCATGACGACACGGACCAGTACGACGGACCGGACCGCGGCGAAGACGGACCGGCCGCCGGGCCGGAGGGATCCGAAGCGGCTGCGCGCCGCCGCGGTCCTGGCCCTCGGCGCGCTCGCGCTGTTCGGCCTCGCGCCCGCGCTCCTCAGCGACTTCCGGCTCTCCCTCCTGGCGAAGTACCTGTGCTTCGCGATCGTCGCCGTCGGCATCTGCCTGGCCTGGGGCCGCGGCGGACTCCTCACCCTCGGCCAGGGCGTCTTCTTCGGCCTCGGCGGCTACGCGATGGCCATGCACCTCAAACTCGCCGACGCCGGACCCGGCGAACTCCCCGACTTCATGCAGCTGTACGGCCAGGCCGACCAACTGCCCTGGTGGTGGCGGCCGTTCGAGAACCCGGTCTTCGCGCTGGCGGCGACCGTACTGCTGCCGATGGCCGTCGCCGCCCTGCTCGGCCTGCTCATCTTCCGGCGCCGGGTGGGCGGCGCGTACTTCGCCATCCTCAGCCAGGCGCTCGCCGTCGCCATGGTCATCCTGCTGGTCGGCCAGCAGGGCACCACGGGCGGCACCAACGGACTCACCGACATCCAGGGGTTCTTCGGCTACGACCTGGACGACCCGGTCAACCAGCGGATGGTGTACTTCGTCATCGCCGCCGTGCTGCTGATCCTGATGATCCTGGTCCGCCAGCTCATCCACAGCCGCTACGGCGAACTCCTCGTCGCCGTGCGGGACTCGGAGGAGCGCGTACGGTTCCTCGGCTACGACCCCGCCAACGTCAAACTCTTCGCGTACGTCGTCGCCGCGGGAGCCGCCGGACTCGCCGGCGCGCTCTTCGTCCCGGCCGTCGGCATCATCTCGCCGGCCCTCATCGGCATCGTCCCCTCGATCGAGTTCGTCATCGGCGCGGCGCTCGGCGGCCGTGCGTCACTGGTCGGCGCCGTGCTCGGCGCGATCGCCGTGGCCTGGGCCAAGACCGCGCTGTCGGAGGAGTTCCCGGCCGCCTGGACCTACGCCCAGGGCCTGCTCTTCGTGCTGGTGGTCGGCTTCCTGCCGGGCGGCCTCGCGTCCCTCGCCGGAGTGCTGAAACGCCGCACGTCGCGCGACGGGTCCGCCGATACGGCGCCGCCCCAGGACCCGGCGCCACCCCCGGCCCCGGACCCGACTCCGGCCCTGGCTTCCTCTCCGGCCGAGCCCGTACCCGCCGTCACCCCGGAGGTGATCTCATGACCGGGACGATGTCGCAGGACGTCCTGCTCAGCATCCGCGACCTGCGGGTCTCCTTCGACGGATTCACCGCGGTCGACGGGGTCGACCTCGACGTCGCACGCGGCGACATCCGCTTCCTCATCGGCCCGAACGGCGCCGGCAAGACCACCCTCGTGGACGCCGTCACCGGCCTCTCCAGAGCCACCGGCTCGGTCGAGTTCGACGGCAGGCAACTCCTCGGCCGCAGCGTCCACCGCATCGCCCGCACCGGCATCGGCCGGACCTTCCAGACCGCCACCGTCTTCGAGCAGCTCACCGTGGAACAGAACCTGGACATCGCCGCCGGCGCCGGCCGCTCCGCGCTGACACTGCTGCGCAGGCGCCGGAGCACACCGGAGAGCGTGCTGCGTGCCCTGGAGGAGATCGGGCTCACCGCGCAGCGCGACAAGCTCGCCGGAGTACTCGCGCACGGCCAGAAGCAGTGGCTGGAGATCGGCATGCTGCTCGTGCAGGACGCCCGACTGCTGCTGCTGGACGAGCCCGTGGCGGGCATGAGCCACGAGGAACGGGAGGCCACCGGACAACTGCTGCGGAAGGTGAGCCGCGACCGGACCGTGGTCGTCATCGAACACGACATGGACTTCATGCGCTCCTTCGCCCGCACCGTCAGCGTCCTGCACGCCGGACGTGTGCTGAGCGAGGGCACCGTCGCCGAGGTCCAGGCCGATCCCAAGGTCCAGGAGGTCTACCTCGGGCACGCGGCCGACGGCGAGACCGAGGCCGACACCGGAGCGGTGCCCGCCCCCGTACCCGCACAGGCGCCCGCCCCGCAGGAGGCATGATGCTGGAGATCGAGAACGTCCGGGCCGGCTACGACCGCAGCTCCGTCCTGCACGGCGTGTCCCTCACCGTCCCCACCGACGGCGTGGTCGCCGTGATGGGACACAACGGCGCCGGCAAGACCACCCTCCTGCGCACCGCGATCGGCCTCGTCAGACCCCAGCGGGGCACCGTGCGCCTCGACGGCGAGGACATCACCCGCCTCGCGCCCCACGAACGGGTCGCCCGGGGCATGGCGTACGTACCGCAGGGCCAGCAGTGCTTCCAGCAACTGACCACCGGGGAGAACCTCCAGCTCGTCGCCGACGGCCGACGCGGCGGCAGAGCCTCCATGGCCGCGGCTCTCGATCTCTTCCCCGCGCTCCGAGGACTCCTCGGGCGCCGGGCCGGACTGCTCTCGGGCGGCCAGCGGCAGCAACTGGCCATCGCCCGCGCCCTGATCACCGAACCACGCCTGCTCCTGCTGGACGAACCCACCGAGGGAATCCAGCCGTCGGTCGTCGCCGAGATCGAGGAGACGGTGCTGCGGCTGAGCGCGGCGGGCGGTCTCTCGGTGCTCCTCGTCGAACAGCACGTCGGCTTCGCCCTGCGCGCCGCCGAGCGGTACTACGTACTGGAGTCCGGCCGGGTCACCTCCACCGGCGCGGGCGGCGAGGCCGCGCAGCGGGACGTACGGGACGCGCTCAGCGTGTGAGCGCGTCGCGCACGCTCCCGACTGCCGCGCCCGCGCCCACCGATGGGGCAATCCGGCCGGTGGGAGGCCGGATGGGATCGGATGGCGAGCGTCATCGAAAGACGCCCCCTCCTCCGGTGTCGCGTCCCTGACTCCGAAGCCGGGATGAAATGCGGGCCGACCGGGGGCCTCACCCGTAGGAGTCCCGTTGAAGCTCAGACATGTCGCCGCCGCGCTGGCCGGATCCGCGGTGATCGCCGTCGCGGCGGCGGCGCCCTCGTCGTCCTCGCCCTCCGTGCCGGACGGCACGGTCCGCGTGGCGGCCGCCCCCAACACCGGCCTGGCGCAGTTCTCCGCGGCGTTCACCCGGTCCCAGACCGCACCCGAGAGGGCGCCGCGTGGTGCCAACGACTGGGCCTGCGAGCCCAGCGCCGCGCACCCGCGTCCCGTCGTGCTGATCCACGGCACCTGGGCGAACGCCTACGCCAACTGGTCGGGGCTGTCACCCGTACTGAAGCAGGCCGGCTACTGCGTCTACGCCCTCAACTACGGCGCACCCGACGGCGATGTCTTCAAGGCCAGGGGTCACATCCCCGAGTCCGCCAAGGAGGTGGCCGCCTTCGTCGACAAGGTGCTGGACGCCACGGGCGCGGAGAAGGCGGACCTGGTCGGGCACTCCCAGGGCGGCGGGCTGCTGCCGCGCTGGTATCTGAAGTTCGACGGCGGCGCTGCGAAGACCCACCGGCTGGTGGGCGTCGCGCCGAGCAACCACGGGACGACGGCGTCGGGCCTGGCGTCCCTCGCCAAGTCGTTGCGCGTGCTGGACACCACGGCACAGATGGCCGGGCAGGCGGCGAAGGACCAGACCGTCGGTTCCGACGTCAACGCCCGGCTGGACGCCGGCGGTGACACCATGCCCGGAGTCCGCTACACGACCGTCGTCACGCGCACCGACGAGGTCGTCACCCCCTACCGTCAGCAGTACCTCGCGGCGGGCCCCGACGCCCCGGTGGACAATCTCACCCTCCAGGACGCGTGCCCGATCGACATGAGCGCGCATCTGGGCATCGCCTACAGCACGGTCATGTACCGCCTCGTACTCAACGCCCTCGACCCGGCGAACGCCCGCACGGCGAGCTGCCGCAGCTGAGTGCGCCCGCCGGCCGGAGCGGCCGGAGCGGTCGGAGCGGTCGGCGAAAGGGAGGCGAAAAGGGATATACGGCCGGAGGCCGCGCACGGCAGCATGAGGCGTATGACGCCACCGACGCGACCTCCGGCCCGGCCCCGTACGACCTCCGTCACGCCCCCGTCGGTCTCCCCGGTCGCCGCCGACACCCCGGACACCCCGGTCTCCCCGCCCTCCCCGCCCGCGTCCGGCCGGGAGGCGGCCCGCCGGAGTCTCGAAGGGCTCGCGCTCGGCGACGCCTTCGGTGAGCGCTGGTTCCCGCTGTTCCGTGACCGGTCACGGGCGTACGCGGAGGTCAAGGCCCGTATCACTCCGCGGGAGTCCGAGTGGCGCTGGACCGACGACACGGCGATGGCCCTCGCCGTCCAACGGGTGCTCGACCAGGGCGGCTTCATCGACCAGGACCGTCTCGCGCTCGGCTTCGCGCTCGCCTTCGACGCCGATCCGGGGCGCGGCTACGGGCACGGCATGCACATCCTGCTGCCCCAACTCCTCGCGGAACCGGCGAGTTGGCGGACCCTCGCGCCCACCCTCTTCGAGGGCGGCAGCCTCGGGAACGGGGCGGCGATGCGTGTCGCGCCCCTCGGCGCACGGTTCGCGGACGACCTCGGACGCGTCGTGGAACAGGCCACGTTGTCCGCCGAGGTGACCCACGCCCATCCGCAGGGCATCGCGGGCGCCGTGGCCGTCGCCGTCGCCGCGGCGCTCTCGGCCCGCGGTGAACTGACGATCGCCGCGGTCGCGGACGCGACCCCTCGGGGACCGGTACGGGACGGTCTCGCACGGGCGGTGGACGTGCCCTTCGACACCGAGCCGCGGCAGGCGTCGGACATCCTCGGCAACGGACAGCACATCAGGGCGGACGACACCGTCCCGTTCGCCGTCTGGACGGCGGCCAGGCACCACGACGACCTGGAGGCCGCGCTGTGGGCGACGGCCGAGGCGTTCGGCGACGTCGACACGACGTGCGCCATCACGGGCGGCATCGTGGGCGCGCGTACGGGGGTGGACGGCGCGCCGCGCGAGTGGCTGGACCGGCGGGAGGCGCTGGGCTGAGGCCGGTCTGCCCCGGGTTTCCACTCGGGGCAGGTATTCGTTCGTACGTTCGAATGTGTGGTTATGCTGGACGTATGGCAGTGCACGCGCAGGGTTCGCTCTTCGACCAGACCGACGAGATCCGGCTGGGCCCGCTCACGGACGTCCGCCGGACCGTCCTCGGCGACGGGGCGTGGATCGATCTGCTCCCCGGCTGGCTCGGCGGAGCCGACGCGCTCTACGAGGAGCTGGCCTCCGGCGTGCCGTGGCGCGCCGAGCGCCGGCGGATGTACGAGCGGGAGGTGGCGGTGCCACGGCTGCTCGCCTTCTACGGAGAGCGGGGCGACGGTACGCGGGAGGGGCTGCCGCACCCGGTCCTGGCCGAGGCGCGTAACGCGCTGAGCGCGTACTACACCGATGAGCTGGGCGAGCCGTTCGCGACCGCCGGACTCTGCTACTACCGCGACGGCCACGACGGCGTCGCCTGGCACGGCGACCGGACGGGCCGTGGCTCGCACGAGGACACCATGGTCGCGATCCTGTCCGTCGGCTCCCCGCGCGATCTGGTGCTACGGCCCCGCCATCGCCACGGCTCCGTCGTCCGCAGACCCCTCGGCCACGGCGACCTCATCGTGATGGGCGGCTCCTGTCAGCGCACCTGGGAGCACGCGATCCCCAAGACGACGCGCGCGGTGGGCGCGCGCATCAGCGTCCAGTTCCGGCCACGCGGCGTGAGCTGACCGCCCCTCCCCGCCGCCCTGAACCATTTCGAATCCCGCGACCAGGCTCGTCCTTGACGTTCCGACCCGTCGGCACGGGTCATGGCCAGCGCTCCGCCTCCGAGGCCGGGGTCAGCACCGTCACCCCCGGAGAGTACGAACAGGGCATGGAGCTGTTCCGCGTGGCGGCACTGGGCGCCGACCCCGAACGCTTTCCGGCCCTGGCCCACTTCGCCCGCGACGTCCGTCCCCTCGGGGTGGATCGCCGCGCCGCGTTCGACGAGATCCTCGCCGCCCAACTCGCCCACATCGAGGCCGCGGTCGGCCCGAGCTGAAGGCGGTTCCGGTCCAGGAGAGTTGGGCCGACCGGCCCGCCGCCGCAGGCGGAGGCAGCTGAACTGAATGTGTACATGAGGTGAACTCCCGTTGCCGCAGGCGCAGTTCGGCCTCATGAACATCCTCGCGCTCGCACGCGCGCGAAGCGTTTCGTCGATCACTGGACGTCGCGAATCGATCGGCGGCGGTCACACTCAGGTCATCTATAGCCAAGGGACATTCAAGAGGGACCCAAGACTTCCCATGTATGAAAGTCCTTTAATGTTACGGGCGTTAACGTCCGTGCGTGAAGATGACCACACATGCTCAGATGCCGGTGGCGACCAGCCGCCGCGCGCTGCTCCGCGCCTCCGTCGCCACCGCGGCGGTCGCCACCGCGGCCGGAAGCGGACTCATCGCCGGTGCGCCGGCGGGTGCCGCCACCCGGACTCCCACTTCGCGTTCCAAGAGGCCCACCACTCCCGCCGCCGCACTGGCGGAACTCTCCACGGGCAACCGCCGGTGGCGCACCTTCAACCAGCACCACCCGAACGAGTCGCACGCCGTGCGGCAGGCGCTGGTGTCCGGTCAGGACCCCTTCGCGCTGATACTCGGCTGCATCGACTCGCGCGTCCCGCCGGAGCTGATCTTCGACCAGGGGCTCGGCGACCTCATGACCGTCCGGTCCGCCGGTGAGGTCCTGGACGAGGCTGTCCGCGGCAGCATCGCCTACGGCGTCCTGGAGCTGGGCATCCCGCTGGTCCTGGTCCTCGGACACCAGTCGTGCGGCGCCGTGGCCGCCGCCGTGCACGCGGAGGAGACGGGCGAGCCCCTGCCCGCCCACATCCAGTACCTGGCCGACCAGATCGAGCCCGCGATCGACCACTCGCAGGAGGGCGACGCGCGCGTGGACTCCACCGTCGACGCCCAGGTGCGGCTGGTCCGTTCGAGCCTGGCGGCGGACCCCGACCTCGCCGCCAAGGTGGCCGCGGGTGAGCTGGAGATAGTCGGCGCGCGCTACGAACTGAACACCCAGCTGGTCCACCGGATCAGCTGATCAACCGGAGCCCCGCAGGGCTCCTTCACGGGGAACCGAGGGATCGCGGACGAGTGCTTCTCGTCCGCGATCCTTTGCGTTCCCGGCCCTGGACGTGAGCCACCGCACCGGCCGACGCCGCGTGCAGGGAGCGCAGGGCGAGCAGCAGGACGCCGATGTCGTCGAGATAGACGGGGTCGGGCAGCAGGTCGACGGGGCTCACCACATAGATGAGGGCTCCCCAGTACGCGGCGCGGTTGGTCAGCGGCACCCCTGCCTGGAGCAGCAGCCGGCGGGTCCGGAAGACCTTGACGAACAGAACGACTGTCGCGACGAGCATCGCGACGACCGCGACCACGACGGCGGCGACGACGACCAGGGTGAACGTGAGGTTGGTGTCCATCGTTTCCGCGGCCTCCTGCTGAGAGGGCCCGGGGGTCCGCCTTGCGGCTCAGGACCTGGACCTCGGCTGTCCCGGACCGTGTTCCCGTAACGGGGCACTCCAACGTACGAATTGAGCGGGTTCACCGTGTTGCCGCCCTTCGACGGGCGACTTCCGGACCTCTATGCACTCCGCGTATACCGCGTGTGTATAGTGACTCGCATGTCATGGGACCCCGCCTGGCCTGGCTTGTTCTGCCCTGCCCGGCCCCATCCGGCCACCCCCGCGCCCGCTCGCGGTGACGGGATCCGGATGTAAGCACTCGCCCTTCTGAGGGCCACTTCCTTCGCGCGGCGACCCGCGCCCACTCCCGCGCGACCCCGCTCGCGCGCACCGTCGCGAGGCCCCGGGGCGGGTTCCGTCGCGCCGGTTCCGCCCGCGCCGCCGTAAGCCGCGCATGCCCCGCACTCCGGGCCCGCCGGGCGCCGCGAGAACCGCGGACGCGGACGCGGGCGCGGACGCGGAAGGCAGCCACACAACACAGGCACAGAACGCAGAGAAGGCTCCGTCATGCCCAAAAACGCCACACCCAGCTCCGCCATGCCCGAAAACAGCTCATTCGCGCCCGTGCGCCGTACGGCCGCCGCCGCGCTCGCCGTCGTCGCGACCCTTGCCCTGACCCTCACCGGCTGTGGGACGCAGACCGTCTCGCCCGCCTCGGTCAGGGGCGGCGCGGGAGGTGACGGCAAGGGTGAGTACGGCTCCGTCGACTGCGCCAAGGCCAAGTGCATCGCCCTCACCTTCGACGCCGGCCCCGGCAAGGACACGCCCCGGCTGCTGGACATCCTCAAGGAGAAGAAGGTGCCCGCCACCTTCTTCCTGCTGGGCAAGAACCATGTTCTGGCCCATCCCGACACCGTGCGCCGCATCGCCGACGAGGGGCACGAGGTCGCCAACCACACCTGGAGCCACGGCATACTCACCGATCTCGACCGGGACGCGATACGCGAGGAACTCGCCCGCACCCAGAACGCCATCGCCGAGATCACCGGGCACAGGCCCACACTGATGCGCCCGCCCCAGGGCCGTACCAACGACGACGTCACGGACATCTCCCGTGAACTCGGCCTGTCGCAGATCCTGTGGAGCGCCACGGCCAAGGACTACTCCACGACCGACTCCGCCCTCATCGAGCGCCGCATCCTCGACGACGCGTCCGCCGACGGGATCATCCTGCTCCACGACATCTACGACGGGACGGTCCCGGCCGTGCCGGGGATCATCGAGAAGTTGAAGAAGCGCGGCTTCACCTTCGTGACCGTTCCCCAGCTCTTCGCGCCGGCGGTTCCGAAGCCGGGCGAGGTGTACCGCCCGTGAGCCGCAGGTCGCATCGGTGTTGAACGAACTGTTCAACACGGTTGGTTGACACCGAGATGTGTGGCGAAGCATGCTTGCCGTATGCCATCGACTCCTGACCAGCACGTCTCCGACCCGTTCACCGCTCCCCACCCGGACCAGGCCCGCGTGCACCGCGTGCACGCGTCCCTGTTCCGTATCGCCGAGCGGCACGCGGCCACCGACTCGCAGCGCCGCCGGCAGGCGCACCCGTCCGTCATCGCGCCGCACGAAGCCGTCCGGCTTGTGTCGTTCCTGCTCAGCGGGGCGGCGAAGCCGGAGGAGGGGGAGCCGGAGGTGGACCGGGCCGACATCACCGCCGCGCTGAGCCTCGTGCCGCGCGCCCGTGGGGACATGGACGAACTGGAAGCGGGACTGCTCCGGATGGCGCGGGGCAGGGGCATGACCTGGCAGGAGGTCGCCTTCGGCCTCGGTCTCGGCACCCCGCAGGCCGCCCGCCAGCGCTACGAACGGCTGGTCGGGCGCACGTCCACCGACACGGACGTCGCCGCGGACACCGACACGTCCACCGAGACGGACGCCGACACCGAATAGAACACCGGACCGCGAGGACCGCAGGGACCGCGTGGCTGTGGCTGTCCGGCGCGGCGCGCGGGGCGGGGCGCCGCGAGCGGCGAGTCGCGGAGCGGGCAGGCAGAGTAGAACCATGGTGACCACGTCTACGGGCGGCGTTCAGCCGCCGCGCGCCACGCTCGGCAGCTGGCCGACCCCGCTCGAACCGATGCCACGCCTGGCCCGCGCACTCGGCCTCGGCGCCGACGACCTCTGGGTCAAACGCGACGACCTCGTCGGTCTCGGCGGCGGTGGCAACAAGGTACGCAAACTGGAATGGACCTGCGGGGCGGCACTGGCCGACGGCGCCACGCTCCTCGTGACGACCGGCGCGCCGCAGAGCAATCACGCCCGCCTCACCGCGGCGGCCGGCGCCCGGCTGGGGCTCGACGTCGTTCTCGTACTGGCCGGTGGCCCCGGATCGTCCGAGTCCGGCAATCTCACCCTCGACGGCCTGTTCGGCGCGCGGGTGGTGTGGGCCGGCGAAGGCGGCCGGGAGGAGACCGCCGCCACCGCCCGGCATGTGGCGGGCACGCTCCGGGACCGGGGCGCCGTCCCCGCGCTGATCCCCTTCGGCGGCACCAGCGTGCTCGGCGCGCGCGGCTATGTCGAATGCGGACAGGAACTCCTCACCCAGGCACCCGACCTGGCGTCCGTCGTGGTCGCGCTCGGCTCCGGCGGCACCATGGCCGGACTGGTCGACGCGCTGGGACCCGAGCGGGTACTGGGCGTCCACTGCGGAGCCGTCGACGAACCGGCCCACGTCGTGTCGGACCTGGTCTCCGGGCTCTCCGGTACGCACTTCTCCCCGGAGTCCCTGCGTATCCGCCTCGACCAGGTCGGCGCCGGCTACCCCGCGCTCACCGAACCCGTCATGACCGCCCTCACCCTGGCCGCCCGCACCGAGGGCATGGTGCTCGACCCCATCTACACCGGTCGCGCGATGGCCGGACTGACGGCCGCGGTCAAGTCCGGTGAGATCACACCGGGCCACCGCACGGTCTTCCTGCACTCGGGCGGCCTGCCCGGCCTCTTCGGCCACCGGCCGACCCTGGCCCGCGCGGCGGCCGAACTGGCCGTGGACGGCGACCCGTTGAACACCTGAGGGAACGGCTCTCCGGCGTCATGACTCCGGCTCGGTGAGCGCCGCCTGCTGCCGGGCGGTGCGCACCGCCGCCGAGAGATGGCCGATGTCGTACGCCCCGTGGTGGCGGCGCCCGTTGATGAAGAACGTCGGCGTCCCGGACACCCCGCTGACGTCGGCGGAGTCCACGTCCTCGGAGATCCGCCCCGCGCCCTTGTGGCGCCGCAGGTGCCGCTCGAAGCGCTCGGTGTCCAGCCCGAGATCGGCGGCGAAGCGGAGCGCGTCCGCGAACCGGAGCGTGCCCTCGCGCGCCAGCAGGAGATCGTGCATGTCCCAGAACGCCCCCTGGTCGTGCGCGGCCTCCGACGCCTCGGCGCCGAGCATCGCACCCGGGTGCACATCGGTCAGCGGCATGTGCCGCCACACGTAGCGGACGTCTCCGAAGTCGGCCAGCAGCTCCCTGATGACCGGTTCGGCCTTCCCGCAGTACGGGCAGTCGAAGTCGCCGTACTCCACGACCGTGACCGGGGCGTCCAACGGGCCGCGGATCTTGTCGAGTTCGGGATCGACCATCACCGCGAGGTCGACGATCGACTCGGCGGTGCCGAGCAGGGCGCGGTTACGGCGCCGCTTCGGCAGCAGTCCGATCACGGCGCTGACGGCCCAGGTCACCGCGAACGCGCAGATCAGAGCGGTGAGTGTGCCGATCTTCGCGTTCTCGAGCTGTTCGCCGTCGAAGGCCAGGGTGGCGATCAGCAGCGACACCGTGAAGCCGGCACCCGCGATCGTCCCGCCTGCGGTGACGGCGCCCCAGCCGACGGGCGGGCGCAGCCGGCCGTGGCTGAGGCGCGCGGTGAGCCACGAGGCGGTGAGGACCGCCACCGGTTTGCCGACGACGAAGGCGCACACGATGCCCAGCGTGACGGGGGAGGTGAACGCCTGCGACAGCTCCTCGGCGGTGATCGGGATCCCCGCGTTGGCCAGCGCGAACACCGGCACGATCACGTAGCTGGACCACGGGTGGTACATCCGCAGGAGCCGGTCGTTCGGCGAGATCGCCGACGCCAGCCCGATCCGCGCCGAGCGTTCGAGCTCCGGCGTCGGCTGTTCCCTGAACCGGCGGAAGAGGCCGCTGGCCCGTTCGAGATCCCCGCGGGCGGCGGGATACGCGGAGGTGAGCAGCCCCATGATCAGCCCGACGACGACGGGATCGACACCGGATTCCCACAGCGCGACCCACGCGGCGGCCGCGAGCAGCGCGTACCAGCCGCCCCGGCGTACGCCCTGGTAGCGCAGCAGCACGATCACGCCGAGGATGCCGATGGCCACGACCAGTGCGACGGGATGGACGCGCTCGCTGTAGGCGAAGGTGATGACCCCGAGAGCCACGAAGTCGTCGACGACGGTCACGGCCAGGATGAACGTACGCAGCCCCGTGGGCAGCCGCTTGCCGAGCAGGGCGAGCATGCCCAGGGCGAAGGCGGTGTCCGTGGACATCGCGGCGCCCCAGCCGTGGGTGGTGCCGTGCCCGGCGTTGACGAGGAGATAGATGGCGACGGGCACGAGCATGCCGCTGACCCCGACGAACACCGGCAGCGCGATCCGCCGCCCGTCACGCAGCTCGCCCATGTCCCGCTCGCGGCGCGCCTCGAGACCGACGACGAAGAAGAACACCGCCATCA
This sequence comes from Streptomyces sp. NPDC057307, assembly GCF_042667665.1. Classification (NCBI taxonomy): domain Bacteria; kingdom Bacillati; phylum Actinomycetota; class Actinomycetes; order Kitasatosporales; family Streptomycetaceae; genus Streptomyces; species Streptomyces sp. NPDC057307. The sequence goes on from NZ_JBHUZM010000089.1 coordinate 24,100, forward strand.
GGCCGCTGTTGACCCAGTCGCGTACTTCGAGGGACAGACTCCGCGACCCGAACGACAGCCCCACATGTGTCCGCCAGAAGCGGTCGTACGACGAGAGGTCGGCGTTCGCCCAGGCCAGCGCGGCGATCACGGCGATCAGCAGTACGGCCGCGCTGCCGGTCTCGGTACGCAGGAACGCCCGCCACGGCGTCCGCGTCGGCCCACCGCACTCGGTCCGCCCGGTGTATCCGGCGGCTGATGAGGAATCCGTCATTTCTGGATTCTCCACTCGCCGTGCGGGCCGGCCGGGCAGTGCGCGGTGTGTCGGACGGGGCTCTTGCTCTGGCGGGTGTCCTGTCCCTCTTGCCGCGGGTGGACCCGGTTCGTCAGCCGGCCGGCAGATCCGCCTTCGCGAGGAACGTCCGGATCAGCTCGGCGACCTCGTCCAGGGCGCTTTCGAGCAGGAAGTGGCCACCGTCGACGAGGTGCACCTGCGCGTCGGGGACGTCGGCGGTGAACGCCTCCGCGCCCGCCGGGCCGAAGATCTCGTCGTTCTTGCCCCAGACGGCCAGCAGCGGGGGCCGGCGGTCACGCAGATAGGCGTGCAGGGGCGGATAGAGCGGCAGGTTGTTGGCGTAGTCGAGCAGCAGTTTGAGCTGGACACGGTCGTTGCCGGGGCGCGAGACGAGGGCGTGGTCGTGCAGCCAGGTGTCGGGGCTGACCAGGCTCGGGTCCGGCACGCCGTGCAGATACTGCCACTTGATCGCGTCCAGGCTGAGGGCCTCGCGGATGGCACCCACCGTCTCGGGGGTCTGTTCGCGCCAGTAGGCGCGGGCGGTACCCCAGAAGCTCTCGACGAGCCCCGCCTCGTACCCGTTGCCGTTCTGCGTGATGATCGCCGTGATCGCGTCCGGGTCCTTGAGCGCCAGGCGCCACCCGACGGGGGCGCCGTAGTCCTGGACGTAAATGGCATACCGGGACACCCCGAGTCCGGCGAGCAGTTGCCCGGTCAGGTCGGCGAGGGCGTCGAAGGTGTAGTCGAACTCCCCGACCTGCGGCGCGTCGGACAGACCGAAGCCGAGGTGGTCGGGGGCGATGACGTGATAGCGGTCCGCCAGCTCCGGGATGAGATGGCGGAACATGAACGAGCTGGTGGGGAAGCCGTGCAGCAGCACGAGCACGGGCGCGTCGACCGGCCCGGCCTCCCGGTAGAACAGCTCTCGGCCCTGGACGGTCGCGTAGCGGTGGTGGACGTTGACCATGACGGACTCCTTGTCTGAGGCCCCGAGTGTCTGTGTCGGTTCGCATCCCTGCGGCGGGGCGCCTGTTCACGCCCCTGCGGGGTGTCGGCTCACGCCTTGGCCGCCTCGCCGGCGTCACGGTGGCGCCGGTAGTGGCGGGCCACCCGGGCGCGGTTCCCGCAGTCGGCGGAACACCACTCCCGGCGCGGGTGGGAGCGCACGAAATACAGCACGCAGCGCGGGCCGTGGCAGGCCCGCAACTCGGCCCGGCCGGGCCCGGTGACGAGGCGTACCCCTTCCTCCGCGACGCGCGAGAGGATCCGCGCGTACGGGGCGCCGTTCGCGACCTCCGTACGGGTCGGGCCGCCGGCCCCGGTCCACTCCAGCGCGGACCAGGAGGGCGCGTACGCGCATGCCTCGTTCACGGCGGCGACCGCCGTCGTGAGGTGGCCGGCGTCGGACGCGACGCCGGGGACGGCGTCGGGGACGAGCCCCGCGCCAGGTGTCTCCCGTGTGTCGCCCGTCGTGACGGCGGCGAGGAGGCGCAGCGCGTCGCGCAGCTGCCGGAACCGCCGGAGATCTTCCGCCGACGGGTCCGGCAGCTGCGCGAGGGACGGTCCGCCGGCCGGTGAGAGACGCGGCTGGACGCCGCGCAGCCAGGCCGCGAGACCTTCGGGATGTGTCAGCTCGTCGTGTACGCCGTCCCGGCCGGCCCAGATCGTGTTCATGAGCTCGACCGGCAGAGGCTCACCCAGCAGCGGAGCCGCTGTCTGGGGCGGGGATTCGGACGTACCGGGCTGAATGCTCTCCATACAGACGACTGTAATGCAGGACCTAATGGTTGTCGACTGGAGTAAGCATGTGAATCCGGTGGTGGAGTGTCAGCGCCGACGCAGAAGCATGACGACGACGATGACGACCAGGATGACGACGACTGTTCCGAGACCTATGTACATCTGAGACTCCCCATTCTTGGTACCGCCGAGTGCGGTTCGGGCCGGAGGGCCGGCCGTCTGCCGGCCTTCCGTCCCTGAGCACCGGGTACCCCGTCAATCGCCTCTCAGCGGTCGACGGGGTGAGACCAACGAGACACACCCCGGAGCACGACCGGTCACGAGGGGCGGCGCCGCACCTGGGTCCACTCCGCGAACCACCAGACGAAAGCGACCAGCGCCGCCCACGGCAGTGCGTGTACGGCGGCCGTGAGCCAGGGCAGGTCCCCGCGGAACCGCTCCACTCCGACCGTCGCGGCCCAACTCACCAGCAGGACCAGCAGGATTCGGATACGTCGGTGTTTCAGCATGAGGACCGGGTACCCAAGATCATGAGCCGGACGCACCACGACCGGTCTCGTTCCGCTGTTCCCTGTCTCTGTCGCCCTCCTGCTTCTCCTCCCAGAGATCGGTGCTGAACGCGCCGACCAGCGCGCCGACACGGGCGAGCAGTTCGGCCGCCGGCAGGGCGTCCACGCGCCGCCCGTCCCGCAGCCGCAGCGCCACCGAGTCTCCGGCGGCCTCCCGCGTCCCGATCACCGCCTGGTACGGCACCAGCCTGGCCGCCCTGATCCGCGCGCCCAGGGTGCCGTGTTCCGGCCCCGAGACCTCCGCCCGCAGCCCCCGTCGCGCACAGCGCTCCACGAGCCGTTCCGCCTGGGGCAGTTCGGTGGCGGAGACCGGCAGCACCACGACCTGGGTCGGCGCGAGCCAGCCGGGAAAGGCGCCACCGTGCCGCTCCACGAGATGCGCGACAGCCCGCTCGACGCTGCCGATGACACTGCGATGGATCATCACCGGCCGGTGCTTGGCCCCGTCCGCGCCGATGTACCGCAGATCGAACCGTTCGGGCTGGTGGAAGTCGACCTGGACGGTGGACAGGGTCGACTCACGCCCGGCCTCGTCGGCGATCTGCACGTCGATCTTCGGGCCGTAGAACGCCGCCTCGCCCTCCACCGCCTCGTACCCGACGCCCGAGCTGTCCAGAACCTCGGTCAGCAGCGCCGCGGACCGCTCCCACAGGGCCGGATCGGCGACATACTTCCCGCCGGGCCCCGGCAGCGAGAGCCGGAACCGCGCAGGGCGGATGCCGAGCGCGTCGTACGCCCGCCGGATCAGCTCCAGCGCGGCCCGCGCCTCCTCGGCCACCTGGTCCACGGTGCAGAAGATATGCGCGTCGTTGAGCTGAATCGACCGTACGCGGGTGAGGCCGCCCAGTACCCCGGACAGCTCGGAGCGGTACATGCCGCCCAACTCGGCGATCCGCAGCGGCAGTTCACGGTAGCTGTGGGCGCGGGACCGGTAGATCAGCGCATGGTGCGGGCACAGGCTCGGCCGCAGGACGAACTGCTCCCCGCCCAGCTCCATCGGTGGGAACATGTCGTCGCTGTAGTGCGACCAGTGCCCGGAGATCTCGTACAGCTCCCGTTTGCCCAGCACCGGCGAGTACACATGCCGGTAGCCCGCACGCCGCTCCACACCGCGGACGTACTCCTCCAGGGCGTGCCGCACGGTCGCGCCGTCGGGCAGCCAGTACGGCAGCCCCGCGCCGATCAGCGGGTCGGTGTCGAACAGGCCCAACTCGCGGCCGAGTCTGCGGTGGTCGTGCATCGTGGTCTCCTCGCTGGTGCGGAACGAGTGACCACGTGACGAAGCCCCGGGGCACTCGCCCCGGGGCTTCGAACTGGATCAGCAGTCAGCGCGCCGGGACACTCTCCGGCGTCGTCGTCATGGCGGCACGCTTCATGGGGACGACCGTAGAGCCGAACCCGCGCCACGGCAACACCGTTTCTCACGGCAGCGCCGTTTCTCAGAAGCACCATTTCTCACCCACGTCCCGCGAACACCTTGTGTCATAACTCTGGACACCCGCCGAGCGGTCGTGCTGTCATTCCGCTGCGGACAATTTCCAACGTTGTAATGCCGGGACGAAACCCCTTCCGCCCCCGTCCGCGCGAGGACATCGAGGACTTCCATGAGACGAAAGCCCGCCGCCCGCCCACTGCTGCGCTCCCGCCCCCTGTTCCGCTCGCTGCTGCTCGCCGTCGCCCTGCTGCTGCCGACGACCGGCTTCTCCCCGGCCGCGACGGCCGCGGACACCGCGCCCGCCGCCGCGCCCGCCGGCGAGGTGCACGGCCTCAAGGGCGAGTACTTCAGCATGTCCGCGCCCGGCGCGCGCGACTTCGCCGACCTCGGGGGAGTGGCCCTCGACCCGCAGATCGAATTCCCGGGCCTGGCCTCGACGTTCGAGTCCCTGACCGGCCGTACGGAACACACCACCGCCCGCTGGACCGGCAGTATCGAGGCCCCCGCGAGCGGCGACTACACCTTCTACGCGACCGGCGACAACGGCTTCCGCGTCTGGATCGGCGACAAGGCGGTCATCGACCACTGGGAGCCGGACTGGGACAAGGAGCAGACCAGCGCACCGGTCACGCTCAAGGCCGGTGAGCCGCAGGCGATCCGCGTCGAGATGTTCCAGGACATCGGCGGCGCGAACATGTTCCTGCGCTGGTCGGGTGCGGGGACCGAGAAGCAGATCGTCCCCGAGTCCGCGTTCACCCCGCCCGCCGACTTCGAGATCTACCCGGTCTCGCTGACGGTCGGGAAGGACGGCCGCCAGGTCCGCGCGACCTTCGAGGACAAGGTCGGCGGCACGATCGGGGCGCTCAAGGACCATCTGAAGGTCGAGGTCGACACGAGCCCGATGCCGGTCTCCTCCGTCGCCCGCACCCCCGGTGACCCGTACTCCCTGACCGTCACGCTCAAGGCGCCGGTCCAGAAGGACCAGCGGGTCAGCTTCCGTTACGACGGCCAGGGCGGCCTCCAGGCCGGCGGCGAGACCGTGCCGGAGATCATGCGCACGGCGGCCAACGAGTCCACGCACCGGCTCACCACCGAGTGGGGCGACAAGCTCGACCCGGACAACCCGCTGCCCGAGTACCCGCGTCCGCAGCAGGTGCGCGACAACTGGAAGAACCTCAACGGTCCTTGGCAGTTCGCGGGCGCCGAGAAGGACGAGAAGCCCGTCTTCGGCAAGAACCTGGACGAGAAGATCATCGTGCCGTTCCCGGTCGAGTCGCAGCTCTCCGGCCTCGAACGCCACGAGGACCACATGTTCTACCGCAAGCTCGTGACCGTCCCCGCGAACTGGCAGGTCGGCGGCGGCAAGCGGCTGAAGCTCAACTTCGACGCCGTCGACTACGCGACCCGCGTCTGGGTCAACGGCGAACAGGTCACCGAACACACCGGCGGCTACACGGCGTTCAGCGCCGACATCACCGACGCCCTCCGGAACGGCGGCAAGGGCCCGCAGGAGATCGTCGTCGCCGTCACCGACACCAACGGCCCCAACCAGCCGATGGGCAAGCAGTCCACCGACCCCGGCGGCATCGTCTACACCCAGTCGTCGGGCATCTGGCAGACGGTCTGGATGGAGCCCGTCGCGAAGGCGGCCGTCGACGAACTCGTCACCACGCCCGACATCGACTCGCGCACCCTGGCCGTCACCGTCAACTCCGCCAAGGCCTCACCGGACGCCAAGGTCAGGGCGGTCGCACGCGACGCCAAGGGCCGGATCGTCTCGACGGTCAGCGGCCGGCCCGGCACCGAACTGCGCCTGCCGATCAAGAACCAGCGGCTCTGGACCCCGGACGACCCGTACCTCTACGACCTCGACGTCACCCTCACCGACGGCCGGTCCACCGACAGCGTCGACAGCTACTTCGGTATGCGGTCCGTCGGTATCGAGAAGGTCGGCGGCTACCAGAAGCTCGTGCTCAACGGGAAGCCGATCTTCTCCCTCGCCATGCTGGACCAGGGGTTCTGGCCCGACGGCCTCTACACCCAGCCCAGCGACGCGGCCCTCAAGTTCGACCTCGAAGCGCAGAAGAAGCTCGGCTTCAACGCCGTACGCAAGCACATCAAGGTCGAGTCGGCCCGCTTCTACCACCACGCCGACAAGCTCGGTCTGCTCGTCTGGCAGGACTTCGTCTCCAGCGACATCACCAGCGAGGCCGGACAGAAGACCTTCGTCGACGAGGGCAAGCAGATGATGCGGCAGCTGCACAACTCGCCGTCCGTCATCGGCTGGATCGTCTTCAACGAGGGCTGGGGCGAGTGGAACCGTGAGGAGACCGGCCGGATCGCCGAATCGGTGAAGCAGACCGACCCCTCCCGGATCGTCAACGCGCACAGTGGCGTCAACTGCTGCTCCTCCAAGGGGGATTCGGGCAAGGGCGAGATCATCGACCACCACGACTACGTCAACAACGACGCCCCGTTCCCCGACCACCGCGCCGCGATGGACGGTGAGCACGGCGGCTTCACCCTCCGTACCCCCGGGCACATGTGGCCCGGCCCGCCCGCCGCGATCTACAGCGGGGTGGCCGACAAGGACGCGCTCACCGCGAAGTACGTCCAGAACACCACGGACTTCTACCTCGAAGCGGCGAACGCCGAACTGTCGGGCTCCGTCTACACCCAGGTCAGCGACCTGGAGAACGAACTCAACGGCTTCTACACCTACGACCGCAGGCAGATCAAGGTCGATCCGGCGCGCGTACGCGCCATCAATCTGAAGGTCATCAAGGCCGGCGCCGAAGCGGGCGAACGGGACGAGCTGAGCGGCGGCGGACACTGGCCGCTGGACGAGGGGAAGGGCACCAGGGCCACGGACAAGGGCCCGAACGGCAAGGCCCTCAGTCTGGTCGGCGGCGCCGCCTGGACGCCGGGCGTCAGCGGCTCCGCGCTCGCCTTCGACGGCGACGGTCAGTACGCGCAGACCGAAGGACCGGTCGTCGACACCACCAAGAGCTACTCGGTGTCGGCCTGGGTCACCCTCGACGAACTCCCCGGCAACTACGCGACGGCGGTCAGCCAGGACGGCCGTCGGACGGAGAATCCGTTCTATCTCCAGTACGGCCAGGGCGCGTTCGCCTTCAGCACCCCGGGCGGCAACCGCGCCCGGCTGGTGACCGAGCCGGAGACGGACCGCTGGTACCACCTCGTCGGGGTCCGTGACTCGGCGTCGGACGACATCACGCTGTACGTCGACGGCGCCCCGGTCGCCACCGCCGCCGCCGGTCCGGTCGACGTGAGCACCGGACCGCTGTCGCTCGGCCGCGCCAAGTACGACGGCGCCAAGGGCGACTTCTGGAACGGATCGATCGACCAGGTACGCGTCTACGACAAGGCCCTGACGGACGGTCAGGTCAAGACCCTGCACGAGGAGGAGAAGCCGCGGTAACGCGGACACACACACGGACGTGGTCCGCGGCGAGATCGGCTC
>NZ_JBHUZM010000090.1:0-30981 GCF_042667665.1 Streptomyces sp. NPDC057307
GGCCCACTTCGTATGTGCCCTACGAGGACCTGTGCGGCCCCCGGACGCTTACGCGGACCAGCTGCGCGACGACGACTGGCGCGCGCCGCCGGACCGGCTCTGCGAGGCACCCGAACCCGACGACCTGCGGCCCTGGGCCGGACGGCTGCGGCCACGGCTGCCCGAACCGCCCTTGGCGCGCTCCGAGACGGGCGTGGAGATGACCACGGGGACGCCCGAGGGCGCCTGCGCCCCGGTGATCCGGCTCAGCTCGGCCTCGCCGGAGCGGACCTGCGCGACCTGGGGGACGATGCCCGCGTCGGCCATCAGACGCGTCATGTCGCGACGCTGGTTGGGCAGGACGAGCGTGACGACGCTGCCCGACTCCCCGGCGCGCGCGGTACGCCCGCCACGGTGCAGATAGTCCTTGTGGTCGCTGGGCGGGTCGACGTTCACGACGAGGTCGAGATTGTCGATGTGAATGCCGCGCGCCGCGACGTTCGTCGCCACGAGCACCGTGACATGACCCGTCTTGAACCGGGCGAGCGTCCGGGTGCGCTGCGGCTGGGACTTCCCACCGTGCAGCGCGGCGGCGCGTACGCCACTGTTCAGCAGGTGCTCGGTCAGCCGGTCGACGGCGTGCTTGGTGTCCAGGAACATCAGCACCCGGCCGTCACGCGCCGCGATCTCCGTGGTGGTCGCGTACTTGTCGGCGTTCTGCACATGCAGGACGTGGTGTTCCATCGTGGTGACCGTGCCGACGGCCGCGTCGACGGAGTGGACCACCGGGTCGTTCAGGTAACGGCGGACCAGCAGGTCCACATTGCGGTCCAGCGTCGCCGAGAACAGCATCCGCTGGCCCTCGGGCCGTACCTGGTCGAGCAGTTCGGTGACCTGCGGCATGAAGCCCATGTCGGCCATCTGGTCGGCCTCGTCGAGGACGGTGATGGCGACCCGGTCCAGCCGGCAGTCGCCGCGCTCGATGAGGTCCTTGAGCCGCCCCGGGGTCGCGACGACGACCTCGGCGCCGCCGCGCAGCGCGCCGGCCTGCCGGCCGATCGACATACCGCCGACGACGGTGGTGAGCCGCAGCTTCAGCGAACGGGCGTACGGGGTGAGCGCGTCGGTGACCTGCTGGGCCAGCTCACGGGTGGGTACGAGAACGAGCGCCAGCGGCTGCTTCGGCTGGGCACGCTGTCCGGCGGTGCGGACGAGAAGGGCCAGGCCGAAGGCGAGGGTCTTGCCGGAGCCGGTGCGGCCGCGGCCGAGGACGTCGCGTCCCGCGAGCGAGTTCGGCAGCGTCGCCGCCTGGATCGGGAACGGCTCGCTCATGCCGAGGCCGGTGAGCGCGGTCATCACCGGCGACGGCATGTCCAGCTCGGCGAAGGTCGCCACGGCGGGCAGGGCGGGAGTGATGGTGACCGGCAGGGCGAATTCACCGTGCACGGCGGCGGGACGACGGCCGTAGCCGCCACCCGACCGGCCGGAGGAACCCGAACGGCCCGAGCCCGACGACTGCGGGCGGAAGCGGCTGCCGCCACCGCCGGAGGCGCCGGGGCCGCCGGAGCGGGTACGTGAGTAACGGTCGTTCGTGCGAGGTGTGCGGTTCATGCTGAACCTCTCTCGATGCGGCACGTATCGAGGAACTCTTGGGCAGAATGACCGCGCAAAGAATCGCAAGAACGAGCCGGGGGAAAACAAAAACAGAACCGCGCCGGGGCGTGAAACGCCGGAACCGGCACGTGGAAATACTCGGAATCGACCGAGCGTAGGCGACCAGGTCGCCAGGAGTACGGGGGCCCGGCAGTCCGGTGCGGGGCCGACATCGGTGGAGATGTGTCGGCCGGCCGTCAGGACAGCGAGGAGAAACCTGGTCCCGCGCCACACTTCGATGTGTCACGCGCACCGGGCGGGCCCCGGAGAAAAAGCAACGTAGCCAGGGCCCGCATCGCAAGGTGCGGGCCCCAGCTACGTCTTACGCCTCAGCGTCAGGCGGGAACGATGTTCTCCGCCTGCGGGCCCTTCTGGCCCTGCGTGACGTCGAAGTTCACCTTCTGGCCCTCCTGCAGCTCACGGAAGCCCTGGGCGGCGATGTTCGAGTAGTGGGCGAAGACGTCAGCGCCGCCGCCGTCCTGCTCGATGAAGCCGAAACCCTTTTCCGCGTTGAACCACTTGACGGTGCCACTAGCCATTTTGATCTCCTTCAGGGCAATGCTGCCCGGGGGCTCGCACTGTGCGAACCCCGCGTCGCCTTAAATGATTACCCCGTCCGGAAAAGCACCGGAAATACAAAAGCGCGCCCACCGACACATAAAGTCAGCGAGAGCACTTGAAGTCTTCGGGAACCACAACTGCAACTGGTGTCTACAGTAGCACGGTGCATGCGGCCGAGTACGGGACGTCTTGGCGATCCCGGTCGGCGCCGCGAAAAATCGAGCGAGTCGTCGGTGAATTTTCCGATCGGCGATCGGGGAATATTTTCCGGTTCTTCACCCGGCGGCTACTCCCACCGGGGTATACGCGCCCGCGTCCCCGGCGTGCGCCCGGGACGAGAATGCCGGGCGCCCGGTCGCTCGGCCGGTCGGGGCGCGCCCGTTCAGCCGGGCGTGTGGACGTACGGCGTGGTCGTACTCAGCTCCTCGAAGCCCAGCCGCCGCAGAATGGGGCGGCTCTGGCTCGACGCGTCGACCTGCATGTAGCGGTAGCCCCGCTCGGCGGCCAGACGGGTACGGAAGGAGACCAGCGCGCGGTAGAGACCCCGGCCGCGCCAGGCGGGGACGGTGCCGCCGCCCCAGAGCCCGGCGAACTCCGTGCCGGTCGGCAGCTCCATCCGCGCCGCGCTCACCGGTACGTCACCGGCCATGGCGACCGCCGCCGCCACGTCCCCCGGGGCGGCGGCGAGTTGGGCCAGCAGCCGTTCGCGGGTGTGTGAGCGGTCCGTACCGAAAGCCTGCTCGTGGACCTCGGCCATCAGCTCCACGCCCGCCGCGTCGGTGACCGCGATCAACCGCACTCCGTCGGGGAGCGCGACATCGCCCGGCAGGGCCGCGGCCTCGGCGATCATCAGCGTCTCCGGAGGCTCCGGCGTGAACCCGGCCGCCTCCAGGCGGCGGGCGAGGTCGTGGGGACCGTCGTGGGAGTAGACCTTCCACTCGAACTCAAGGCCCAGGGAGGTGAAATGACGCACCTGCTCGGCGATCGCGGCATCCGCCGAGTCCGTGTCCAGCTCCGACCAGAGGACGCCGTTCCAGCCGCCGTCCGCGACCTCGGCCGCGATCCCGTTCGTGACCTCGCCCGCGCCGGATCCGCCGGCGCTGGCCGTCTGGCGGACCACGGCGCCGACCCGTTCGACCACGACCCCGGGGCCGTCGGCCGGGGCCTCTCTGCGCATCTGGCGGTCGAACAGCGTGAGTACGGCTTCAGTGTCCATCCGCCCACTTCAGCGGGGTCGCCGCCCGTACCGCAACAGGATTTGCCGCGTCGCCGCCGCTCAGGCCGCCTTGCGGGTCTCGGTGAGCCGCGCGAAGGCGACCACGTTGCCCTGGTACCCCGTCTTCTCGGTGAAGGCGCCGCCGCAGGTGATCAGGCGCAGTTCCGGCGCGCCCGTCGCGCGGTAGACGTTCTTGGCGGGGAAGTTCCGCTTGGTGAAGCCTTCGACGCCGTAGACGGTGAACACGGCCGTGGTGCCGTCCGCGCGGGTCACCTCGACGCGGCTGTCCTTGGTGAGCCGGCCCAAGTCGTAGAAGACGGCGGGGCCTTGACCGGTGTCGACATGACCGACGATCACCGAGGTGCCCTGCTCGCCGGGCGTCACCGACCCCCGGAAGTGGCCCGCGAGGTCCGGTCTGGTGGGCGGCGGCGCGTCGATCCAGCCGTCCGCGTCCAGCGTCACCCGCGTCAGGGGCGCGTCGACGCGCACCGAGGGGATTCGGATCCGCGTCGCGGTGGAGCGCGGCAGCGGAGGCGCGGCCTTCGCGGCCGCTCCCGCCGGGCGCGGCATCGGGACGGGGCCCGCGCCCGTACCGGCGTCCGGATCGGCGTCGGCCGCGACGGGGCCGGCCCCCGCCGGCTGCGGCGGGAGCACGAGCCCGCCCTCGCTGCTGAGCCGCACCACGAAGATGCCGACGAGCAGGAGCAGTACGACCGTCGACCAGCGGGAGGCGCGGAGCCGTTCCGTCTCCGTCATCGGGAACCGTTCTCCGGCCGGTTGCGGGCGAGCCGGACACCGCCGCCGAGGGCGACCGCGATCACCGCCGCTCCGACCGCCAGGCCCGCCGTGTTCGGCCCGCCGTCGGTGCTGCCGCCGACACCGGCCTTCACACCCTTGTGCGCGCCGTCCTCGTGGGGCTCGTGAGGCCGCTGCTCCGGGTGCTCCGGGTGCTCCGGCCGGGACGGCTTCCACGGCTCCGGCGGCTCCGCCGAGTGCGGCGGTTTGCCGGGATTCTCGGGCTTTCCGGGCTTGCCCGGCTTCCCCGGCTTGATCATCAGGGGCAGCGAGCGGATCACCCCGTCGCAGTCGAAGGTGATCTCGTACTCGGCCTCCGGCTTCACGTCGTCGAAGATCCTCGCCGACTTCGACTCACCCTCGTTGAGGGTGACGGTCTCGAAGACTCCGGACGACACCGTCACGGTGGGCACCTGGCAGCCGGCGGTCCTGACCGTCACCTCGCCGCCCGGTTCGATCGCCTCGGGGGAGACGCTGTAATCGTATTCGGCCTCGTCACCCGCGAAGGCGGGCGCCCCCGCCCCGAGAATGAGAGCCGCGGCGCCCGCGACCGCCGCCGAGGCCGTACCTATCGTGCGCCGCATCGCATCTCCCACTCGTGATCGTCCCGTGTACGCCGCAGGTGCCACGGCGGGAAATGCCGAACGCACCACACAGCGCTCCCGACGCTAGAAGTGATGAATTGTCAGCGCACTCCGGGGGCCCGCCGCTGCCGCCACACGGGTTACGGGGCGGGCACTCGGGCTACCGCCCCGGCCCTGTGGCCGGTGGGGTAGGTGTGACGGGCGGGTCGGAACCGCAGTGACTGAAGCGGAATTCACCGAAACCCGACCGGCGGGCGCATAGGGCGTGCCATGCTCGGTAAGCACTCTTACCGGTGACTCCGCCACGGGCGCGTGGCGTGATTCGGGCACGGTGTGATTCGGGGAGAGCGAATGGAATCGGCAAGTGATCCCGTGGACGGCACGGACGGCACGGACGGCACGGACGGTATCGACGGCACGGGCGGCGCGGGCGGTCTTGACGGAGCGGCATTCGGTACCGGACCGGCCCGCAAGGCGCTGCGCCGTGAGCGGCTGCTGACGACGGCGACCGACCTCTTCACGACCCGCGGCTACGTGGGCACGTCGATCGAGCGGATCTGCGCCACGGCGCATGTCTCGATCCGTGCCTTCTACCAGGAGTTCGAAGGGCGTGAGGCCCTGCTGATCGCGCTGCACAACCAGGTCGCGCGGGCCGGCATGGAGGCGACGCTCGCGGCCCTCGACGGTCCCGGCATCGACGCCGCCGACACCAGGACCCGGGTGACCGCGATGGTGCGCGCGTACGTCGGCGCGGTGACCGCCGACCTCGCGGCCACGCAGGTCGCCTTCGTCGAGGTGATCGGGGTGAACCGCGCCGTGGAGGACCACCGGGTGGTCTGGCGCAGCCTGTGGTCGGACTTCCTGACCGGCGAGGCGGACCGCGCCGTCGGACGCGGCGAGGCGGTGCCGCGTGACTACACCCTGGCGATGGTGGCCCTGATCGGCGCCATCAACGAACTGATCGCGCACTGGGCCCGCAGCGGCGGAGCGGTGCCGCGCGAGGTCGTGGCCGACGAGCTGATCCAGCACGTGCTCGCCACGATCGGCCATCCCACCGGACCGGGAGACGGTGCCGTACGGGCGGACGAGGGAGCGTGAGGGTATGAGCGGGCTCTGGCACCAGGTCATGCGCACCATGTCCCAGCCCGACGCGTCGCCCGACGACGACATCCTCGCGCTGGCCGCCGCCGACATCGCGTTACGCAACCACCCGCAACCGCCCGCCGACGCCGATGTCGTCCTCGACATCGCGCGGTCCGAGTTCGCCGCCGTACTGACCGTGCGCCAGGCCAGGGCCGCGCTCCAGCGGGCCCGCGAAATGGCCAAGGAACAGGCGGCGCGGGACCGGGACCGTACGGACCGGGACGGCTGAACGGCAGTTCAGCGGGTCGCACCGCCGAAAGGGCTGCCTGATCGCTCGGTTAGCCTGAGTGGACGATGAACCGTTTGACGACGCCCTGGGGCGATCTCGACCTTGCCCGCTTTCCCGAGCAGCCCCGTGACACGCTCCGGGCCTGGGACGCGGCCGACGAGTATCTGCTGCGGCATCTCGCCGATGCCGAGGACGATGCCGAGGACGAGGCCGAAGCCTCCGGCGGCGCCGGCAGCGGCGTCGATCTGTCCGGCAGCGTGGTGGTCGTCGGCGACCGGTGGGGCGCGCTCGCCACCGCGCTGGCCCCGCACCGCCCCGTACAGATCACCGACTCGTACCTCGCCCAGGGGGCGACCCGCGCCAATCTGCTGCGCAACGGCGTCGACACCGACGCTGTACGCCTCCTGTCGGTACGGGACACACCGCCCGAGCGGATCGACGTCCTGCTGATCCGCGTGCCCAAGAGCCTGTCCCTGCTGGAGGACCAGCTGCACCGGCTGGCGCCCGCCGTCCATCCGGGGACCGTCGTCGTCGGCACCGGCAAGGTCACCGAGATCCACACCTCCACGCTGAGACTCTTCGAGCAGATCCTCGGCCCCACCCGGACCTCGCTCGCCGTGAAGAAGGCGCGCCTGATCTTCTGCGCGCCCTTCGCCGACCGTGCCCGCGCCGGTGACCGCACCCGCGCGGCGGCGGGTCCCTGGCCGATCTCGTACACCGTGCCCGAGGGCGCCGGCAGCGCCTCCGGCCTGACCGTGACCAACCACGCCGGCATCTTCTGCGCCGAACGCCTCGACATCGGTACGAGATTCTTCCTGCGCAATCTGCCCGAGCGTCGTGGCCGGGAGCATGTCGTCGACCTCGGCTGCGGCAACGGCGTGGTCGGCACGGCCGTCGCCGTGGCCAATCCGGAGGCCCGGCTGACCTTCATCGACGAGTCCTTCTCGGCCGTGGCGTCCGCCGAGGCGACGTACGCCAAGAACGTCGACACGGACAGTCCGGTGGAGTTCGTCGTCGGCGACGGTATGGCCACCGTGGCGGCCGGGTCAGCCGATCTCGTACTCAACAACCCGCCGTTCCACAGCCATCAGGCGACGACCGACGCGACGGCCTTCCGGATGTTCACCGGGTCGCGTGAGGCGCTGCGCCCCGGCGGCGAGCTGTGGGTCGTCGGCAACAGGCATCTCGGCTACCACACCAAGCTGCGGCGGCTGTTCGGCAACTGCGACGTCATGGCGAGCGATCCGAAGTTCGTGGTCCTGCGGGCCGTCCGGCGCTGAGCGGAGCCGGGCCTTGTTCCGGCGGGCGCGGACGACCGCCGGACCGGGCCCAGCGCGCTGACCGGCCGGAACTTGCCTTTTCTGACGTTCCGTTGGGCACACTGGGCCTGTGACGTCACTGCCGCAACTTCCGTCCCAGGTACAACACGGCTCGCAACCCGGCCACATGATCGTGTGTGGCGACGACGCGCTCGGCCACCGGCTGGCCGGTGAACTGCGTGAGGTCTACGGGGAACAGGTCACCCTCGTCGTCCCGCCCGTACGCGCGGAACGCAGGGACCCCGCGCCGCTCACCGGCCGTGGCAGGGCGTCCGCCCTCATCGGCCGGATGTCGGCGGTCATGGCCCGGACGTACGGCCCCGCCACCGGCGGCCCGGAAGGCCGGCCCGGCGACCTCGCACTCCCGCAGCTCATCGAGACGCCGGAACTCGACACCGAGGTCCTGGTGGAGGCGGGGGTGGCCGACGCGGCGGCGCTCGCGCTCGTCCACGACGACGACGAGGTCAACATCAGGACAGCTCTCGCCGCGCGGCGCCTCAATCCCCAACTGCGCCTCGTCATCCGGCTCTACAACCGCAAACTCGGCCAACACCTCGAAGACCTGCTCGACCAGGCGGCGGCCGTCGCCGTCCCCGGCCTGGACGTCGCCGCGCTCGACGCGTCCACCACCGTGCTCTCGGACGCCGACACCGCCGCACCCGCGCTGGCCGCCACCGCCGTCGCCGGCACCAGCAAGATCGTCCGCGCCGACGGGCTGATGCTGCGGGCCGTGGAGCGCAACCCGCCCGGTCCCGGCGAGGTCGCCGACCCCGGACTGTGCACGCTCGCCCTGCTGTCGTCGACGACCAACGACCCGGCGGGCGCCGAGGGTTCGGACAGCAGCGGCCACGACGGCCCCCGGCTGCTGCCCGACGACGCCAGCACGGCGGCGGCCACCGGCCGGGGCACCGTGGTCCTGGAGGCCGTCTCCCACGAGGGCGAGCCGCTGTCACGCCGCCGGACCACGGGGCGCGGGGCGCCGCTCGGCTCGCTCTTCTCCCGGCGGCTGCGCTGGTCGTTCGCCGGGATCGCCGTCGCCGTACTGGCCCTGGCCGTCGCCTCTGCGATCACCACCGACGACCACCCGCTGCACGCGACGTACATCGTCCTGCTCGACCTCTTCGCCATCGGGGACCCGGCCACCGGTGCGGACCTGGACCGCCAGATCATCCAACTCCTCTCCGGGGTGGCCGGGTTGCTGCTGCTGCCGGTGCTGCTCGCCGCCGTACTCGAAGCGCTCGGTACCTTCCGCAACGCGTCGGCCCTGCGCCGACCGCCCCGCGGTCTGTCCGGTCACATCGTGCTGCTCGGCCTCGGCAAGATCGGGAGCAGGGTGCTGGTACGGCTGCGCGAACTCGACATACCCGTCGTGTGCGTGGAGGAGGACCCCGAGGCCCGAGGCATCGCCCTCGCGCGGAGCCTGCGCGTGCCGACGGTGGTCGGCGACGTGACGCAGGAGGGCGTCCTGGAGGCGGCCAAGGTGCACCGGGCACACGCCCTTCTCGCGCTCACCAGCGTTGACGTCACCAACCTCGAAGCGGCCCTGTACGCGCGGTCCGTCAAGCCGGACCTTCGGGTCGCCCTGCGGCTGTACGACGACGAGTTCGCCACCGCCGTCTACCGGACGCTGCGCGCGGCCCACCCCCGGGCACTCACCCGCAGCCGCAGTGTCTCCACGCTCGCCGCGCCGGCCTTCGCCATCGCCATGATGGGGCGTCAGATCCTTGGCGCGATCCCGGTCGAGCGCAAGGTGCTGCTGGTCGCGGCGATCGACGTGGCCGGACATCCGAGACTCCAAGGGCGTACCGTCGCCGAGGTGTTCAGACCGGGCGCCTGGCGGATCATCGCGCTGGACACGGCGGCGCCGGGGGACCGGCTGCCGGATCTCGCCGACACCCGCCGCGACCACGACGAGGACCGGACCGCCGGCCTGGTCTGGGACCTGCACCCCGGCTATGTGCTGCGCGCCCAGGACCGCGTCGTGCTGGCCGCGACCCGGCGGGGCCTGGCGGAACTGATGGGCCGTCAGTCGGCGCCGCCCCGGCCCACGGCGTAGGGGCGGGCGCCGTGGATTCGGCCACCGGTGCGTCTGTTCGCGCCGTACTGCGAACGGTGCCGGTCCGCGTAAGCCTCTGTCCTCCCGTACGTCACTCAACTGGCCTACCGTTCCTGTCACTTCACTCGTATGACGGGAAGGCCGGGAACATGGGAAGACTTATGCGTACGACAGTGGCCGCGAGCGCGGCCGGGGCGTTGGCGCTGGTGGGCGCGGTCAGCCAGGCGGGCACCGCCGTCGCCGACGAACAACTGCCGTACTCCTCTTCCACCGGGGTCGGGGTCCACAACGCGTACGAGAAGACGACCTTCCCGTACTTCGCCGACGCGCTGGACTCCGGTGCCGGGATGCTCGAACTCGACGTGTGGACCAATGTGTTCGGCGCGTCGTGGCGGGTCTCGCACAGCAACCCGCTCGGCAGCAACAGCAACTGCGTGAACGCCGCCAACGCCGGTGAACTGCGAACCAAGGCACGCGACCAGGGGCTGCCCGGCTGCCTCAAGGACATGAAAGCCTGGCACGACGCCAACCCCGGCCACCGGCCCATCCTCGTCAAGGTCGAGCTGAAGGACGGCTTCCAGGGCAACGCCGGACGCGGCCCCGCCCAACTCGACGCGCTCCTCGGCTCCACGCTCGGCGACGCCCTCTACCGGCCCGCCGACCTCGCGGGCGGCAGCGCGAACCTCGACAGCGCCGTCCAGGAACGCGGCTGGCCGGCGCGCTCCGCGCTCGCGGGCAAGTTCATCTTCGAGCTGATCCCCGGCACCGTGGAGCAGCAGAACCCGCTCGACACCCTGTGGACCGACCGCGAGTACGCCATCCACCTGCGCGACCTGGCCGCCGCCGGCCGGCTCGGCGAGGCGGCGGCCTTCCCCGCCGTGCTCGGCGCCACCGCGCCCGACCCCCGTACCCGGTACACGGACGCCTCGCTCCGGCCGTGGTTCGTCGTCTTCGACGGCTCGGCGTCCACCTACGCCGCCGCGGGTTTCGACGCCGCCTGGTACGACGAGCGGCACTACCTGGTCGTCATGACCGACGCGCACGCGGTGGCGCCCGCCATCGACGCCACGAGCCCGACGGAGACGCAGGCGCGCGACCGCGTCACGCTGTTGGCGGGGCGGCACGCGAGCATCGTCTCGTCGGACTGGCACACCCTGCCGTCCGTGCTCTCCACGGTCGTGGGGGGGGGCCGCCGGGACGATCCCGAGGGCCGGGTGGGCGGGGCCCCCCCGCCCCCCCCCCCCCCCGTGCCGCGCAACCCGCCTCCGTCCGTTACCCGGCCCGCGCTCCTCGGCGGCTGCCGCCCCCTGGGGGTCAGATTCCCGCGAGCTGACCCCCGTCGACCAGGACCACCGAGCCCGTCTGGAAGGCGAAGTCCGGGGAGGCCAGGCCCAGTGCGGCGCTCGCCATCTCCTCCGGCGTCGCCATGCGCTTCAGCGCGTCGATCCCCTGCCTGCCGAACTCGGCCTTCGTCGCGGCCCACTCCTCGTCCGTCAGCCCGTCGGGACGGTGGACGTCCAGCATCGGGGTGTCGGTCATTCCGGGGGCCAGCGCCACGACACGGATCCCGTGCGTGCCGTTCTCGATGGCCGACGCCTGGACGAGACCCGTCACACCGCCCTTGCTCGACGTGTAACTGCCCAGCCCGGACCGGGTCATGAACTGGTTGGACGAGCCGGTCACGATGATGACGCCGCCGCCGCGCGCCCGCATATGGGGGATCTGGTACTTCAACGCCAGGAACACACCACGTGTGTTGGTGAGCGCGACGTCGTCGAAGTCCTCGACCGTCACCTCGTGCAGATCGGTGAACGGCTTCTGGATCCCCGCGTTGTTGAGCGCGATGTCCAGGCCGTCGTACCGGTCCACCACCCGGTCCACGAAGGACTTCACCTCGGCGGGGCGACGCACATCGGCCCTGATGAACGTCGCCTCACCCCCCGCCGACCGGATCCTGCGCTCGACCTCCTTACCGAGGCGCTCCCGGCGACCGCAGAAACCGACCTTGGCCCCCTCGGCGGCGAACGCGACGGCCGCCGCCCGGCCGATGCCCGACGTCGCGCCGGTGACGAGGACGGTCCTGCCCTCGTACCGGCCGCCACCGCCGCCCTTGCCCTTGGCGGGTCCGGTGGTCGCGGTCCCCGCGGCGCTCACTCCCGGTGCTCCGAACGCCAGTCCCGCCGCCGCGGTCGCCGCCGCCGCGCCGCCCAGCACGGTGCGCCGGCTCGGCGGCCCGGATCCTGTTCTGCCGTTCACGGCAGTCCTCCTCTGTAGGTTCCGCAGGTGCGTGTGTTCGTCGCCTGCCGCCGTCGACTCTTCGGCATCCCGCCACCCCTCACATCCGTCGTAAGACGGCCCGGCGGCACCGACTTTCGTCGAATGTGCGGGGCGGATCCGCTCCCTACGATGGGCGGATGACTGGAACGGACGCCCTCCCGCGCGATCGTGTGACGACGCTGCTGCACTGCCGGCTGTTGCGGGCCGCGGCGTTCGTGTTCGTGTCGTACAAGGCGGTGTACGACGGCCTGACGGCCGACGCGGGACTCGTCGACGGCGCGGCGGCGAGCGCGCTGATCGCCGCCGGGCTGTGTGCCGCGCTGCCGCTGTGCCGACGGCTGCCGGTACCCGTCGCGGCACTGGCCCTGGCCGGGTTCCTGCTGGAGAGCCAGCTCTGGCCCGTACTGATCGCGCTGTACCGCGTCACGGTGCGGCGCCCCGCGCCGGTCGCGATCGGGCTCACCGCTCTCGCCTTCGTGCCCGCCGCCTACGGGCCGTTCCGCGCGCTGGTGGACATGCCCCAGGTCAGCTATCTGCCGTGCGCGGTCGTGACGGTCCCGCTGGCCTTCGGCCTCGCGGCGCGCAGCCATCGGCGGCTCGCCCGCTCGCTGGCCCGCCAGCTCGACCACCTGGAGGCCGCGAACCGGCTGCGCGACGAGCAAGTACGGCTCGCCGAACGCGCCCGGATCGCCCGCGAGATGCACGACGTTCTCGCCCACCGGCTGAGCCTGCTCGTGCTGCACACCGGTGTGCTCCAGCGGCGCGGCGCGGAGGTGCCCGAGGCGGTACGGGAACGGCTCGGCCTGCTGCGTGACACCAGCGCCCACGCCCTGGACGACCTGCGGGACCTGCTGGGCGCGCTCCGGGATCACGAGGGGCCCGCGCCGCTCGGGCCGACCGTGGACGACCTGCCGTCGCTGATCGCCGAGTCGGAGGCGGCGGGGACGCGGGTGCGGGGTGGCGTGGACGTTGCCGGAGAGCTGGCGGCGCTGCCCGCCGCCGTACGGCTGGCCGTGCACCGCATCGTCCAGGAGGCCCTGACCAACGCCCGTAAGCATGCCCCCGGCGAACCGGTCGACCTCACGGTGACGGTGCGGCGCTCACGCTCCCGGGTGGAGATCCGCGCCGCCAACGGCTGCCCGCCGCGGCTCACTTCGCCCGCCGCGCCACGCGGCTACGGCCTGGTGGGCGTCGGCGAACGGGTGGCGGCGCTGCACGGCGAACTCACCACCGGCCGTACCGACGACGACCGCTTCGTCCTCCGGGCCCAACTGCCCATCCCGCCGCACCCTTCCACGGAGGGCGTGCGGCAGGCCGTCGGGGCGGCGGCGGTCCGGTGACCGGCGTACGCGGGCAACGGCCGATCAAGGTACTCGTCGTGGACGACGACCCGTTCGTCCGGGCGGGCCTCGTCGACCTGCTCGCCACCGACGACGGCCTGGAACTGGTCGGGGAGGCGGGCGACGGGCGCGCGGCCGTGGAGCTGGCGACCCGCCTCCGTACGGATGTCGCGCTGGTCGACATCCGGATGCCGGTGATGGACGGCATCGCCGCGACGAGCGCGCTGCGGGCACTGCCGCGGCCACCGGCCGTGGCCGTGCTCACCACCTTCGACCTGGACGAGTACGTCTACGGCGCGCTGGAGGCGGGCGCGGCGGGCTTCCTCCTGAAGGACACCCCGCCGGACGAGATCCTGCGCGCCGTACGGATCGTGGCCGAGGGCGGCGCGATGCTCTCCCCGACGGTCACCCGCACGGTCATCACCCGCTTCCACCGCCCGGACGCGGCGCGCACCCGGAAGGCAAGGGCGGCGGCGGTACGGCTCACCCCGAGGGAACGCCAGGTCCTCACGGCGCTCGCCGACGGCATGACCAACGCGGACATCGGCGACCTGCTCCAGCTCCGCGAATCGACGGTGAAGGCGCATGTGAGCCGAATCCTCACGGAGTTGGGCGTCTCGAACCGCGTACAGGCGGCGATGGTGGCGAGGGATCTCGCGTCGTGAGGTGAGGTGAGGTGAGGTGAGGCGTGGGCGGGCGGCGTGCGGCTGGCCGTCCGGCCGTCGGCGGCGTCGGATCTCGCGTGGCGTGACACGGCGCACGTGTTGCGCCTCGGTTGGGACGTCCGGCCGTCGGCCGCATCACGCGGTGAGACGCGCCGATGCCGTGTGATGTCGGCGGTGTGGGACCTCGCGTCGCGTGACGCGGCGCGCGGACGGCGGCCCTGATCGGGACGCAGGCCCGCAGCGCGGGACGCACTCCTTCGAGACGTTCGGCCGGGCGGCCGGGCCTTCGGCCGTGCCCTGCGATCGGCCTCGTGGATGCCGAGCGACATCGAAGGCGCGTGAGGCCGCGTCGCTTGACGCGGCGTGCGTGCGTGGGTCGCGCCTTGGTTGGGACGCCCGCTCGCAGCGTGGGTGCCGCGATCGGGTGTCCGAGCGGACGGCGGGTTCGTCGGCCAGGTTCGTTCGGCCGGACCGTGCGGTCAGCCGTGCGGATGCCGCGTGATGTCGACGGCGGGGGACCTCGCTTCGTGATCGGGACGCCCGCTCATAGCGCTGGCCGCGCTTCGGTCGGGACGCACGCGGCGTGGGCGGCGTGATTGAGGTGTCCTGCCGGGCGGCCGGTCCGTGCGGCGGCGCCGTGCGATCGAGGATGCCGCGTGAAGCCGGCGGTGTGGGACCTCGCGTCGTGTCAGTCGTTGCATGGGCCGCAGCTCGGTCGGGGGGACGCGCGCCGGTGGATCCGTTGCGGCCTTCGGGCGGGCCATGCCGCCGACGCGGCGATGCGCGGGACCGGCGGGTGGCTCGCAGCCCGGACGGACCGCCAGTCCGGGGACGGCGGGTGACCGTGGCCGAGCGGTCCGTCCTGGCCGCCGGGGGAGGGGGGCGGTGGCACGCCCGCCGCCGCCGTCTCTCCGGCGGACCTGGGGGACCCGGCGGACCCGGCACGGATACGGGCCCGAGGCGCGCAGCCTCTCAGGCTGGCCCGGCCGGCCCCCTACGTACCCAGCACCGTCTCCAGCGTGTCCGCCTCCGATGCCCGTTTGTCCTCGCGGTGGCGCAGGACCCGGGCGAATCGCAGCGTCACCCCCGCCGGGTAGCGGGACGAGCGCTGGAGGCCGTCGTACGCGATCTCCACCACCAGTTCCGGGCGCACCCGCACGGTGAAGCCGTCGTCGGTCACGGCCAGTTCCCGCAGTCGCGTCGTCTGCCACTCCAGCATCGCGTCCGTCAGGCCCTTGAACGTCTTGCCCAGCATCACGAACGAGCCGTCCGGCTGCCGGGCGCCCAGATGGAGGTTCGACAGGCGGCCCGTGCGCCTGCCGTGGCCCCACTCCGCGGCCAGCACCACGAGATCCAGGGTGTGGACCGGTTTGACCTTCACCCAGCCGGCCCCGCGCCGGCCCGCGCTGTACGGGGTGTCGAGCGCCTTGATCACGACACCCTCGTGGCCCCGGTCCAGCGTGGCCCGCCAGAACTCCTCCGCCTCGGCGAGGGTGAGCGGGGAGTCCGGTCCGGACACCACCACCCGCCGCACCCGCATCGGCTCCGGCACCAGCCGGTCCAGTGTCGTACGGCGCTCGGCGTACGGCAGGTCCAGCAGGTCCTCCCCGTCGGCGGCGAGCACGTCGAAGAAGACCGGCGACAGCGGTACGGCGGCTGCCGCCGCACTGACGTCCGTGCGGGAGCCGACCCGGCCCGCGACCTCCTGGAACGGCCGGGGCCTGCCGTCCGGATCCAGGGCGATGACCTCCCCGTCCAGAATGAAACGGTCACCGTCCAGCGCCAGCGCGGCGGCCGTCACCTCGGGCAGCCGGCCGGTGATGTCGTCCAGGGTGCGGGTGTAGACCCGTACGACGTCACCCTCCCGGTGGACCTGCACGCGGATCCCGTCCAGCTTCTCCTCCACGGCGCACGGCGCGAGCTTCTCCACCGCCTCGGCCAGACTGCCCGCCGACTGCGCGAGCATCGGGAGTACGGGGCGCCCCACGGTCAGCCGGAACTCGTCCAGCGCCTCGGGGCCGTCCGCCAGCAACCGTTCGGCGACGCTCTGCAGCGACCCCGCCAGCATCACCGCCCGGCGGACGGCGGCGGGCGGCGCCTCCGTCGCCCGGGCCAGCGCCTCCCCGGCGACGGCGTCCAGCGCGCCCTGGCGCACCTCACCGGAGAGCAGCGCGATCAGGAACCGCTGCTCCTCCTCCGTCGCCGCGCCCAGCAGGGCCTGGACCAGCCGTCTGCGTTCGGTCTGCGAACCGGGTCCCGCGACGGCGGCGAGCGCGGTGACCGCGTCGTCCGCCTCGCGGATGGTCAGCGTCGCCGTGTCCGCCGCCGGTACGGGGTCCTTCAGCGAGTGCCAGCCGACCCCGATCCGCCCCTGGGGCAGCCTGCCCGCCAGCCACGGGATGACGACCGGCACGTCGGCGGGCCCGGCCGCGCGGAACAGCTCGGCCAGCAGGGCGATCTTCCGGGACCGCGCCGACGTCGCGGCGACCTCCCGCGAGACATGGGCGAGCGTGGCCAGCAGCATGCGCCCATCCTGCAACGCCCCGCGCCCGCGCGCCCCTCCACGGCCCGCCTGGTCCCGCCACCGCCCCCTGCCGGACGGCGGACCGTACGCGGCTAACCTGGCAGTCCGGCCGACAGCGGAGAGGTGAGCCACGGTGCGAGACGTGGACAGGGACAGGAGCGGGAACGGCGACCCCGGCCTCTTCGGCCCCGACTCGGTCACCTGGCAGCTGCACGGCGACCCGATGATGTGGATCGCCGGCGTCCGCGCGCTCTACCTCCAGGCCCTGCACCCCCGCGCCGTACGCGGCGTCATACAGAACAGCGACTTCAGACAGGACGCCTGGGGACGGCTGAGGCGCACCGCCGGCTTCGTCGGTGTCATCAGTTACGGCACCACCGAGGCCGCCGAGAAGGCCGGCGCCCGCGTCCGCCGCGTCCACACCCACATCAAGGTCACCGACCCGGCGACGGGCGAGCGCTACGGCGTCGACGAACCGGACCTGTTGCTCTGGGTGCACTGCGCCGAAGTCGACTCCTACCTGCACGTCCTGCGCCGCTCCGGACTGCCCGTCAGCGACGCCCAGGCCGACCTCTACATCGACGAACACCGCGAGGGCGCCCGCCTCGTGGGCCTCGACCCGGCGCGGGTGCCCGCCGACCGGGCCGAACTCGCCGCGTACTTCGCCCGGGTACGACCCGAGCTGGCCGGCGGCCCCGAGTCACGCGAGGTGGACGACTTCCTGCGCCGTCCCCCCGTACACCCGCTGCTCGTCCCCGCCCGCGCGCTCCTGTGGCGCCGCGTCTCCGCCCTCGCGTACGACTCACTGCCGGGCTACGCCCACGAGTTGTACGGCAGGGACGCCCCCGCCCCACAGCAGGTCACCCGCCGACTCGTCGTCACCGGGCGAATCCTGCGCGCCGTCCCCGGGTGGCTGCGCCGCCGCATCCCACCGGGCCACATCAGAGGCGCGATGGCCAGACTCGGGCGTGACACCCGACCCCGTCCACGCGAACTCAGGAGACAGGCTGCCAAACTCCGCAGACAGGCGGCCATACTGGACGGGCCGGGGAGGGCGCAGCGAGGCGACGGGGGCGACAGCGGGCAATGGCGGAAACGAGTCTGATCCAGGGCCGGTACCGGCTGCTCGATCTGATCGGGCGCGGCGGCATGGGCGAGGTGTGGCGGGCCCAGGACGAATCGCTCGGCCGGCACGTCGCCGTGAAGTGCCTCAAGCCGCTCGGTCCGCAGCAGGATCAGTCGTTCACCCGGGTGCTGCGCGAGCGGTTCCGCCGCGAGGCACGGGTCGCGGCCGCCCTTCAGCACCGGGGCGTCACCGTCGTCCACGACTTCGGCGAGCACGACGGTGTGCTGTATCTCGTGATGGAGCTGCTCGAAGGCCGTAATCTCAGTCAGCTCCTGGAGGACAGCAGACAGGGCCCGCTCCCGGTGCCGGACATCGTCGACATCGCCGAGCAGGTCGCGGACGCGCTCGCGTACACGCACGAACAGGGCATCGTGCACCGGGACTTGAAGCCCGCGAACATCATGCGGCTGACCGACGGCGCGGTGAAGATCTGCGACTTCGGCATCGCGAGGCTCGGCCACGACATCGGGTTCACCTCCAAGCTCACCGGCACGGGCATCGCGATGGGCACCCCGCACTACATGTCGCCCGAGCAGATCGGCGGCGGCCACATAGACCACCGCAGCGATCTGTACTCGCTGGGCTGCGTCCTGTACGAGATCGCCACCGGCGTCCCGCCCTTCGACCTGGACGACGCGTGGGCCGTCCTGGTCGGACACCGGGACACCGTGCCGCAGCCGCTGCGGAGCCACCGGTCCGAAGTCCCGGAGTTCCTGGACCGGATCGTCCTCGACCTGCTGGCCAAGACGCCCGACGGGCGTCCGGCGGACGCGACCGCGCTGCGGCACCGGATCATCGCGGCCCGCTCCATGTCGGGCCGGGAGAGCCGGGAGGGCCACCCCGCGACCCTGCCGCCGATGTTCGCGCACCCGCCGTCCACCGCCGGCTCCACGTCCCACGGGCATGCCGCCGGTGGCCCGGACGCGCAGGGCTCCCGGCTGCCCTCCTGGACGTACGGCATGACCGTCGGCCACAAGGCGACCGGCTCCGTCGGCCCGCGGATCACGCCGCCCGACCACACGGCGGGGCTCACCGGCGAATGGACCACGCCGTCCGGACCGACGGGCGCCATGACCGGCGGGTACGCGCGCCCCGAGCGCCCGACGCCCTCGCCGGAACAGATCGCCGTGCTCAACAGCCGACACAGCGCGGGCCTCAGCCTGGGCCGACTCGGCCGCTGGGACGAGGCGGGCGAGGTGCACCGCTCGGTCGCGGCCGAACGGGAACACGCGCTGGGGCCCGACCACCCCGACACCCTCGGCAGCCGCTACGAGGTCGGCTTCACGCTCAGCAGGACCGGCCGCACGGCCGACGCGCTGCGGGAGTTCGTCCGCGTCACGGAAGGCCGCGAACGGGCGCTGGGCCCCGACCACCCGGAGACCCTGGCCGCGCGCCAGGAGACCGCGTACGTCCTCGGACAGCTCGGCAGGCACTTCGAGGCGCACGAGGTGTACGCGGCGGTCCTCGCGTCCCGTGAACGCACCATGGGCGCCGACCACCCCGACACGCTGCGCTGCCGTCACAACCTCGCCTTCAACCTCAGCCGGCTCGGCCGGATCGAGGACTCGTACCGGATGGCGCTGGAGGTGGCGACGGCGCGCACCAGGGTGCTGGGCGCCACCCACCCCGACACGCTCGTCACGCGGTACGAGGTCGCCTACGCGCTCGGCATGCTCGGCCGCTGGACGGAAGCGCTCCAGACGTACCGCGAGGTGTCCGTCGGCCGCGCCCACGCGCTCGGTGGCGACCACCCCGACAGCCTCGCGGCGCGTTACGAGGTCGGCATAAGCCTCGGCCGGCTCGGCCGCAGCGCCGAGGCCCTGGAGCTGTACCGCGGCCTCGTCGAGGACCGCACCCGCGTCCACGGCCCCACCGACCCCGAGACGCTGCGCGCCCGCCACGGGCTGGGGGTGAACCTCGGCCGGCTCGCCCGCTGGGAGGAAGCCCTCGTCGAGTCCCGCGACGTGTGCGCGATCCGCGAACGGGTCCTGGGCCCCGACCACCCCGACACCCTCGTCAGCCGCCGCGAGGTCGCCGTCGGCCTGGGCTGGCTGGGCCGCTGGTCCGACGCCCTGGCGGTCTACCGCAGGGTGGCGGAGTCCCGCGAACGGGTCCTTGGCCCCGACCACCCCGACGCACTGGCCAGCCGCAACGACGAGGCGCACTGCCTCGAACAACTCGGCCGGGGCGGCGAGGCGGTGGAGCTGTACCGCCGGGTGGCGGCGCTGCGCCAGCAGCGGGAGGCGGGGCGGTACTAGGAGCCGTCCTGTCGGTCAGGACGGATCCGGGGCAGGCTTCGCACGACTGCCATACGCGTGTAACCCCAGGCCGTTGACCCCGCACCGCCCGCTTGCGACGATCGCGTGCATGGCCGAACGTGTCCGGCCGCCCCTGCTCGTCGCTCCGAGTGAGCCAACCGGCCCCCTCGCGGAGACAGGCGTCGGCGGCCCCGGTGATGTGCTCCCCGGATCCGTGTCTCGTGACGGGTCCGCGGACCTGACAGTGACGGTGACGGTGCGGGCAGCGGCGCGCGACGCCGCCGGGCGGGAGCGCGTCAACGCCTTCCGCGCCCACCACTTCACCGCCCTCGGCTGTCGGCCGGCCGACAGCACGCGCTGAACGTCGGCGTCCCCGTAGCGGGCTGAACGTCCGCGTCTCCCGCACGGGCTCGACGTCCGCGTCTCCCGCACGCGTCGCACTCCGTGCCCCGCGCCTCGCGCGGTCTCCCTCTCTTCGCGCCTCCTCACCGTCTTCACTGTCTTCACCGGCATCCGGCCCGCCCGGACAAGGAGTCCTGCCATGACCGCACCCGCGCCCGTCATCTCCGTACAGAGGATCGGCGGCCACATCGGCGCCCGGATCGAGGGCGTCGACCTCGCCGCCGATCTCGACGACGCCGTGATCGCCGAGATCCGTGCCGCCCTCCTCGCCCACAAGGTTGTCTTCTTCCGCGACCAGCGCCTCGACGCCGTCTCCCAGGAGACCTTCGCGCGCCGCTTCGGCACCCCGACGACGGCCCACCCGACCATCCCGTCCCTGGAGGACACCCCCGCCGTCCTCGACCTCGACTACAGCCGCACGGCGGGCCGTGCCAACCACTGGCACACGGACGTCACCTTCGTCCAGCACCCGCCGCTCGGCTCCGTCCTGCGTGCGGTCACCATCCCTCCTTACGGAGGGGACACCGTCTGGGCCAACACCGTCCACGCGTACGAGACCCTGCCCGACGAACTGCGCCTGCTGGCCGACCGGTTGTGGGCCGTGCACTCCAACGCGTACGACTACGCCACCTACCGGCCGGGCGACGACTCCGACGCCGCACGCGCGCAGCGCGAGGTCTTCACCTCCACCGAGTACGTCACCGAGCACCCGGTCGTCCGCGTCCACCCGGAGACGGGGGAGCGCTCGCTGACCCTCGGCGGCTTCGTACGCCGCTTCGTCGGCTGGAACGCCGAGGACTCCCGCGATCTGCTCGGCATCCTCCAGCGCCATGTCACCCGCCTGGAGAATTCGGTCCGGTGGAACTGGCGGGACGGCGACGTGGTGTTCTGGGACAACCGCGCCACGCAGCACTACGCGGTCGCCGACTACGGCGACCTGCCGCGCCGCGTCCAGCGGATCACCCTCGTGGGCGACGCCCCGACGTCCGTGTCCGGCGAGACCAGCCGCGCGGTGACCGGTGACGACACGGAGTACAACACGGCGCTCGCACGCACCGGTGACGGGCCGTCGGCGCCCTGACCACGTCCTGATCGTGCCCTGACCGTGTCCTCAAGGACGCGCACCCACCGGCGGGGCGTCACCGAGGGGCGGGGTCCCGTCCGGGCGGCAAACGTGTTACCAAGAGCCATGCCCGCACTCGCCTCTCCCGCCCACGCCTCCTACGACGCCGTGATCGTCGGCGGCGGCCACAACGGACTGGTCGCCGCCGCCTATCTCGCCAGGGCCGGGCGCAGCGTCCTCGTCCTGGAACGCCTCGGACACACCGGCGGAGCCGCCGTCTCCACCCGCCCCTTCGCCGGTGTCGACGCGCGGCTCTCACGCTACTCGTACCTGGTGTCGCTGCTGCCGCGGAAGATCGTGGACGACCTGGGGCTGCGGTTCGCCGTACGGAAGCGGACCGTCTCCTCGTACACACCGGCCGAGCGCGGCGGCAGGGCGACCGGACTGCTCGTGGGCGGCGGCGCCGACCGTACGAGGGAGTCGTTCACCGCCCTGACCGGAGGCGACGCCGAGTACGCGGCCTGGCAGTCGTTCTACGCCGCCACCCTCCGGGTCGCCGAGCGCGTCTTCCCGACCCTCACCGAACCGCTGCCCGCGCGCGCGGAGCTGCGCGCCCGGATCGACGACGAGGCCGCCTGGCGCATGCTCTTCGAGGAACCGATCGGTGTCGCGATCGAGGAGCGGTTCGCCGACGACCTCGTACGCGGCGTCGTCCTCACCGACGCGCTGATCGGCACCTTCGCCGACGCCCACGACCCCTCCCTCCTGCAGAACCGCTGCTTCCTCTACCACGTGGTGGGCGGCGGCACCGGCGACTGGGACGTGCCGGTCGGCGGCATGGGCGCGCTCACCGACGCCCTCGCCGACGCGGCACGCGCGGCGGGCGCCGAGATCGTCACCGGCCACGAGGCCACCCGCGTCGAGACGGACGGCAGCCGCGCCGAGGTCACCTTCCGTACGGAGGCGGGCGACACCGGGAGCGTCGCCGCGCGCCACGTCCTCGTCAACGCCTCCCCGCGGGCACTCGCCGCCCTGCTCGACGAGGCGCCGCCCGCCCCCGCCGCCGAGGGCGCCCAGCTGAAGGTCAACATGCTGCTGCGCAGGCTGCCGCGGCTGCGCGACCGGAGCGTCGACCCGCGCGACGCGTTCGCCGGGACGTTCCACATCGCCGAGGGATACGGGCAGTTGGCGACGGCGTACGAGGAGGCGGCCGGTGGCCGGCTGCCGTCGGCGCCGCCCTCCGAGATCTACTGCCACTCGCTGACCGACCCGTCGATCCTGGCCCCGGAGCTGGCGGCGCGGGGCTACCAGACCCTCACCCTCTTCGGACTGCACACGCCCGCGCGGCTGTTCGCCGAGGACAACGACGCCGTACGCGACGAACTGCTCAAGGCGACCCTGGACCAGCTCGACGCGCACCTGGCCGAGCCGATCGCCGACTGTCTGGCCGTGGACGCCGAGGGGCGGCCCTGTATCGAGGCGAAGACACCCCTCGACCTCGAACGTGAACTGCGGCTGCCCGGCGGCCATATCTTCCACCGCGATCTCGCCTTCCCCTACGCCACCGCCGACACGGGCCGGTGGGGCGTGGAGACGGCGCACGCGAACGTGCTGCTGTGCGGCGCGGGCGCCGTGCGCGGCGGCGGAGTCAGCGGCGTACCCGGTCACAACGCGGCGATGGCGGTGCTTGAGCCGTCCGGCTGATGTCCTGTATGTCTTCTTTGGGCTCCGGGTGCACGGAGTCGGCGTCAGCGGCGCCGAGGGTGTCGCCGCCAGCGAGGAGGCAGAGCATGAGTCCGAGCGGAGCCCCGGTCATCGGGACCGTCACCACGAAAGTCCCGGCGAGACTCGACCGGCTGCCGTGGTCACGGTGGCACTGGATGATCGTGATCGGCCTGGGCACCGTATGGATCCTCGACGGGCTCGAAGTGACCGTCGTCGGCAACATCGCGAGCCGTCTCTCCGAGGACGGCAGCGGTCTGGCGATCACCGACGCGCAGGTCACCGGTCTGGCCGCGGCCCTCTATGTCGCGGGCGCCTGCTCGGGAGCGCTCTTCTTCGGCTGGCTCACCGACCGGTTCGGCCGTAAGAAACTCTTCCTCATCACCCTCGCGGTCTATCTGATCGCGACCGCGCTGACCGCCCTGTCCTACACGGCGTGGTGGTTCTTCATCTTCCGCTTCCTCACCGGATTCGGCATCGGCGGCGAGTACGCGGCGATCAACTCGGCCATCGACGAGCTGATCCCCAGCAAGTACCGGGGCCGCGTCGACCTCATCATCAACGGCAGCTTCTGGCTCGGCGCCATGGCCGGCGCCCTGCTCTCCGTCCTCGCGCTCAACACGAGCATCTTCCCCAAGGACGTCGGCTGGCGGCTGACCTTCGCGCTGGGTGTCGTCCTCGGGCTCATCATCCTGGTGGTCCGCCGGCATGTCCCCGAGAGCCCCCGGTGGATGTTCATCCACGGACACGACGCCGGCGCGGAGAAGATCGTCGCCGGGGCGGAGCGCGAGATCGAGCGGGAGACCGGGAAGAAACTGCCGGAACCCGGCGAGTCCATCACCATCGAGCAGCGCAGGAGCATCGGATTCGTCGAGATCGCGAAGACGCTCTTCCGCGTCTACCCCAAACGCTCGGTGCTCGGCTTCTCCCTCTTCATCGGGCAGGCGTTCCTCTACAACGCGATCACGTTCGGGTTCGGCACCATCCTGGTGAACTTCTTCGACGTGTCCAGCGGCTCGACCGGTTACTACTTCGCCGCCATCGCCTTCGGCAACTTCCTCGGACCCCTGCTGCTCGGCCGGCTGTTCGACACGGTCGGCCGCAGGCCGATGATCGCGGGAACGTACATCCTGTCGGGGCTGCTGCTCTATCTCACCGCCTGGTTCTTCAACGAGGGCTGGCTCAACGCGACGACCATGACCGTGTGCTGGGCCGTGGTGCTCTTCTTCGCGTCCGCCGGGGCCAGCTCCGCCTATCTGACCGTCAGCGAGATCTTCCCCATGGAGACACGCGCCCTGGCGATCGCGTTCTTCTACGCCATCGGAACGGCGGCGGGCGGCATCTCCGGACCGCTGCTGTTCGCGAGCCTCACCGACAGCGGGGTCGTCGGCGACGCCGTCATCGCGTTCTGCGTCGGCGCGTCACTGATGGTCGCGGCGGGTGTCGTGGCCGTGTTCTTCGCCGTCGCCGCCGAGGGCAGGTCGCTGGAGGACATCGCCACCCCGCTGTCGGTACGCAAGTGAGCGACGGGACCTAACGCGAGACGTTCTTCATCTCGACGGAGGCGATCCGGCCCGCTCCGTCGAACAGGACGTCGACCGCGGAGCCGCCCGGCAGGTCGGCGCCGATCCGGTCCGCCTCCTGGCGCTGCGTCAGCCCGTGGTGGCCGAAGTACCCGGTCACCACGGCGCGGGCCGAACTTCCCGCGAGCAGCCCCGCACCCGTCAGCAGCACACGCGGCAAGGTGATCCCGTCCGGCACGGCACGCGGCACCTGCGGATCGTCCGGCACCATGTACAGACGGCCCTCGGCCGACGCCTGGACACCGAGATAACCGGCGGCGCCGAGCGCGCCCATCGCCCCGAACGCGAGCGTCTCCACCGCGAACCGGGGGTCGTCGAACGCCGACAGGTCGACGAGGTCGTCCCTGAACTCCGGGATGCCGTGCGCCTCACCCAGCCGCCGGATCTCGTCGGCCGCGCCGACGACGGGGGTGCCGCCGAAACCGGGGTTCGCCCAACCCCACAGCCACGAGCCCTCGGTCGTGTCGAAACTCCCCAGCACCGAGATACGCAGATCGCGGTCCGCCTGGCGGTAGAGGTGCTGGTCGAGGTTGGCCGTCCAGGGTCCGGTCGGCATGAACTCGTTGAAGACCTCAAGCTGTTGGGCGCCCCAGGCGGCGTGCCGCTCGGTCATCCGGAGGAACGGGTCGCTGAAGGTGGTGGTCACGGTCATCCGAAGACCCTAGTGGGTGTCTCGCCGAGCTTGCCGGGCCCCCTGCGGCTCAGTCCGCCGACACGCTCCAGCCGTCCAACTCGACCCGGGCCGCGTCCCCCTGCCGCGAGTCGTCGAACACCGTACGGCCGCCGTCCTCGACCCGCAGCGCGTCCACATAGGCGCCACGGCCGACGTACGGGGCGCCCGTCACGTACCGCCAGCGCAGCCGCACCTGTCGCCCGCGCCGGTCGGCGAGATCGGCCTCCAGCCGGTGCCAGACGCGCCCCGACCAGCCCGAGACCGAGCCCGTCGGACGCGGTGTGCCCACGTCCTGGCCGGAGGGCGTCGTCGTGAACGGCACCGGCACCCAGTCGGCATCGACCTCGTCGGACGCCTCCAGGACCAGGACCCCGGTCGCGGGCTCCGTGTCCCACCACAGCGAGCACCGCAGCCGCCCCTCCCCGGTGGCCAGACGCAGCGCGGGCAGCGTGAGCGTCGCCGTGGCGCCGGTGGCCATGCCCGAGAACCACGCGGTCCGCCCTCGCCCGGGTGATACGGGCACGGCGCGCGCCAGTTGGTCGGCGGCGGCGACCCGCGGTGCGCTGCCCGACCGCCAACCACGCACCGGATGAACGGAGTTGCCGAGCACGACGAGGAACGAGTCGGTCGTCGGATCGAGGACGAGACTGGTCCCGGTGAAGCCGGTGTGCCCGGCCGTACGCGGCGTGGCCATGGCGCCCATGTACCAGTGCTGGTTCAGCTCGAAGCCCAGACCGTGCTCGTCACCGGGGAAGTCCGTGTTGAAGTCGGTGAACATCAGCTCCACCGACGCCGGGCGCAGGATCCTCGCCCGGCCGTACGCCCCGCCGTTGAGGAGCGTACGGCCCAGGACCGCCAGGTCCCACGCGCACGAGAAGACCCCGGCGTGACCGGCGACGCCGTCGAAGCCGTACGCGTTCTCGTCGTGCACCTCGCCCCATACGAGACCTCGGTCGAGCCCCGACCACGGCTGCCGCGAATCCTCCGTGGCCGCGATCTTCGGCCGCCAGGACGCGGGCGGGTTGAAGCGGGTGCGGTGCATGCCGAGGGGCGCGGTGATCTCCTCGCGCAGCAGTACGTCCAGCGCGCGGCCGGTGATCTTCTCCAGGACGAGCTGAAGGGAGATCAGATTGAGGTCCGAGTACCGGTAGACGGTGCCCGGCGGGCTCGTGGGCGCCTCGTCCATCAGCATCCGGAGCTTCCCCTCCCGCGTCGGCTCCCGGTAGAGCGGGATCCAGGCGGCGAAGCCTGAGGTGTGCGTGAGCAACTGGCGGACCGTGACGTCCTGCTTGCCCGCGCCGCCGAAGTCGGGAAGGTACGAGGCGACGCGCTCCTCCAGGACCAGCGCCCCGCGCTCGATCTGCTGCACGGCGAGGACGGATGTGAAGAGTTTGGAGACGGACGCCAGGTCGAAGACGGTGTCCTCGGCCATCGCGATCTGCCGGTCGGCCGGGAACTCGACGCCGGTGTCGGTCGCCTCGTCGTACGCCGAGTAGCGCACGGCCTTGCCGATGGGCCGGTGCAGCGCCACCGTGTCACCGCGCCCGGCGAGCAGGACGGCGCCCGCGTACCAGGGGTGCGTCGGTGACGGCGCCAGGAACCGCTCGGCGTCGGCGACCAGCCGCTCCAGCGGGCCCGGCAGCAGCCCGGCCCGAGCGGGGGAGCCGCGCCGCAGCGTCGGCGACGGCCGTCCGGAACCCGGGCCGGACGGGCCGGTCGACCCCGAACCGGAGGGGCCGTACGATCCCGCGCCCGCCCCTATGGCGGTGGCCGCGTCGGCGAACGGGACCGGCGCCAGCGCCAGCGCACCGCCCAGCGCCAGCACGCCCCCGCCCAGCCTCCGCCGGCTGATCCCGCCGCCCGCCGCGTCCCCGCTCATCCGGCACACCCCTCTGACGCTCCGTCCGAAACCGCCCGCCGCCCGAGGTTACTGGCACGGGCCCCGCTTCGTACGGCCCACGACCGTGCGGCTCACCGCGCGGGCACCGGGCACCTCTGGCAGCGTGAGGCGTATGACGACGCGTACCGGGATCCGTTCGCTGTGGTCCCGCTGGACCGTGGTCGTACCGCTGCTCGCCCTGGTGGCGCTGGTGCTCAGCTGGGGCCGCGACCTGCCGGGCTACGCGGTCGCCCTGGTGGCGCTGCTCCTCGCCGGCGCCGTACTCGCCGCCGTGCACCACGCCGAGGTCGTCGCGCACCGGGTCGGCGAGCCGTTCGGCTCACTCGTCCTCGCCGTGGCCGTCACCGTCATCGAAGTCGCGCTCATCGTCACCCTGATGGTCGACGGCGGAGCCAAGAGCTCCACCCTCGCCAGGGACACCGTCTTCGCCGCCGTCATGATCACCTGCAACGGCATCATCGGCATCTCCCTGATCGTCGGTGCCCTCCGCAGCCGGGTCACCGTCTTCAACGCCGAGGGCTCCGGCGGCGCGCTGGCCACGGTCGCGACGCTCGCCACGCTCAGCCTGGTCTTTCCGACCTTCACCACGAGCAAACCGGGAGCCGAGTTCTCCACCGACCAGCTCACGTTCGCCGCGATCGCCTCCCTCGGCCTCTACGGCCTGTTCGTCGCCATGCAGACGGTCCGCCACCGCGAATACTTCCTGCCCCTCACCCAGGAAGGTGAGATCAAGAAGGTGGACGACCACGCACCGCTGCCCACCCGGCGCGCGACGACGATGAGCGCGGTGATGCTCGTCGTGGCGCTGGTCGCCGTCGTCGGCGACGCGAAGGCGGTCTCGCCCACCATCGAGTCGGGCGTGGAGTCGGCCGGGATGCCGCACGCCGTGGTGGGTGTGATCATCGCCCTGCTCGTCCTGGCGCCCGAGACCCTGGCCGCCGTCCGGGCGGCGCGCCGCGAGCGGATGCAGACCAGCCTCAACCTCGCGCTCGGCTCGGCCATGGCCAGCATCGGCCTGACGATCCCGGCCATCGCGCTCGCCACCATCTGGCTGGACGGGCCACTCGTCCTCGGCCTGAGCGCCACCCATATGGTGCTGCTCGCCCTCACCGTCGTCGTGGGCGCGCTGACCGTCGTGCCGGGGCGGGCGACCCTGCTCCAGGGCGGCGTCCACATGGCGATCTTCGCGGCGTTCGTGTTCCTCGCCGTCAGCCCGTAGCCCGTCGGCCCGTAGACCGCCTGCCTGCCCGTAGCCCGTCGGCCCGCGGAAAGCCGGCCCGTCGACCCCTGGGCCCGTCAGTTCGTACACCGGAACGCCCCGTTCACAGGCGCGCGCTCGCGATCACCGGCCGACTACCTCCCAGGTCAGGACAGTTGCCGGGGCCGCCGGTCGCGTACCCCTATCCCACGGCGGCAGTTGGGGCCGAATAGGGGTGTACCCAGCAACACCCCAGACCTGGGTCATACGCCCAGTGTGCAGCCGTCCGACGGTGCGTAACTTCTTAACTCGTGGCACAGAGAGTGTCCGACCGGAAGGCCCGTCCGACTGAGGGCCGATCTCACCCCACGGCACGGCGCGGGAACACGCCGAGCCCGTTCCCCATGTCCTGATCCCCCCCAGACCGGGAGTACTTCTCGTGGCCACGTTTCTTTACAAACTCGGACGGTTGGCGTTCCGGCGCCGGATCTACGTCGTGCTCATGTGGGTGGCGGTGCTCGCCCTCTCCGGCGTCGGCGCCGCGTCCGCTCCCACCGCGGCCTCCAGCTTCGCCATTCCGGGGACGGAGGCGCAGAAGGCCTTCGACCTGATCGACGAGCGCTTCCCCGGAAGCAGCGTCGACGGTGCGGTCGCCCGGGTCGTCTTCAAGGCGCCGGACGGCGAGAAGATGACCGCGCCCGAGAACAAGGCCGCGGTCGAGAAGGTCGTCAAGGACCTGCCGGCCGGTTCCGACCAGATCGGCCAGGTCACCGACCCGTACACGGCCAACGCCGTCTCCCAGGACGGTTCGACGGCCTACGTCGCGGTGTCGTACAAGGTCACCACGCTGGAGCTGACCGACGACACCCGCACCTCGCTGGAGGACATCGGCGCCGACGCGCGGAAGTCCGGCCTGACGGTCGAGATCGGTGGCGACGCGCTCCAGTCCATCCCGGCCGCCGGAGCCACCGAGTCCATCGGCGTCGCCGTGGCTGCGGTCGTGCTCGTCATCACCTTCGGTTCGCTGATCGCCGCGGGACTGCCGCTGATCACCGCCCTCGTCGGCGTCGGGATCAGCGTCTCGGTCATCACCGCGCTGGCCGGCGTGATGGACTTCGACTCCACCACCAGCGTTCTCGCGATGATGATCGGCCTCGCCGTCGGTATCGACTACGCGCTGTTCATCGTCTCCCGCTACCGGGCGGAGCTGGCCGAGGGGCATGAACCCGAGGACGCCGCCGGACGCGCGGCCGGGACCGCCGGATCCGCCGTGTTCTTCGCGGGACTCACCGTCGTCATCGCTCTGGTCGGCCTCGCCGTCGTCAACATCCCGATGCTCACCAAGATGGGCCTCGCGGCGGCCGGTACGGTCGTCATCGCCGTCCTCGTCGCGCTGACCCTCGTCCCGGCCGTGCTGGGATTCGCCGGCAAGCGTGTGCTGGGCAGGAAGGCGCGCAAGCGCCAGGAGCGCGAGCAGGCCGCGTCCACCCACGGCAAGCCCAACATGGGTACTCGCTGGGCCAACTTCGTCCTGCGCCGCCCCGCCGCCGTGGTCCTCGTGGGCGTCGTCGGTCTCGGCGTCGCCGCCGTCCCGGCCGCCTCGCTGGAGATGGGTCTGCCCGACAACGGCTCGCTGGCGACCAGCACCACGCAGCGCAAGGCGTACGACACGCTCTCCGACGCCTTCGGGCCCGGCTTCAACGGCCCGCTGGTGGTCGTCGTGGACGTCAAGGGCGACGACAACGCCAAGCAGGCGGTCACCCAGGTCGGCGACGCGGTGAAGAACGTGAAGGACGTCGTCGCCGTCACCCCCGCCACGTTCAACGAGGCCGGCGACACGGCCATGATCACGGCCGTTCCGAAGGACCGTCCCTCGTCCGTGGAGACGGAGGATCTGGTCCACGCCGTCCGCGAAGCGGGCGGGGCGGCCGCCTCGGAGAACGGGGTGAAGGTCCTGGTCACCGGTGCCACCGCGCTGAACACCGACTTCTCCGAGAAGATGAACGACGCGCTGCTGCCCTACCTGGCGGTTGTCGTGGGCCTGGCGTTCCTGCTGCTCATGCTGATCTTCCGGTCGATCCTGGTCCCGCTCAAGGCGGCCCTCGGCTTCCTGCTCTCGGTCCTCGCCGCGCTCGGCGCCGTCGTCGCGGTCTTCCAGTGGGGCTGGCTCGCGGACTTCTTCGGTATCGAGCAGACCGGTCCGGTCATGTCGATGGTGCCGATCTTCATGGTGGGTACGGTCTTCGGCCTCGCCATGGACTACGAGGTCTTCCTGGTCACCCGGATGCGTGAGGCGTACGTCCACGGGGAGCAGCCGAAGCAGGCGATCACGACCGGCTTCCGGCACGGGGCGCGGGTCGTCACCGCCGCCGCGATCATCATGATGGCGGTCTTCGCGGGCTTCGCCGGCTCCGCCGAGTCCATGATCAAGCTGATCGGCTTCTCGCTGGCGGTCGCGGTCTTCTTCGACGCCTTCGTGGTCCGCATGGCCATCGTCCCGGCGGTGCTCGCGCTGCTCGGTGACAAGGCGTGGTGGCTGCCGCGCTGGCTGGACCGGCTGCTGCCGAACGTGGACGTGGAGGGCGAGCAACTGCGGAAGAAGCTGGAGCGCGAGTCGCCCCGTTCGGGTACGGGACCGGACTCCGACTCGGACTGGAACAGGGGGATGGCGCGGGTCTGACGTGCTGTCGCCGGGATCGCCGGACGGGCTTTCAC
>NZ_JBHUZM010000091.1:0-30697 GCF_042667665.1 Streptomyces sp. NPDC057307
GGGTGTCGTACCCCGGGCCCGGCCCTTCAGCCTGCCGACGGCTGTGCGCGACTACCGCGCCCAGCGCCCGTCAGTTGTCGTCCTCGTCGATCAGGAACCCGCGCATCGGCGACGGAGCCTGCTGCATCGGCTGCATGGGCTGCGGCGCCTGCGGCCGGACCGGTGCCATCGGCTGGGTCATCGCCGGGGACATCTGCTGCTGGTTCCCGTACGACGGTCCGCCCGACGAGGGGCCGTGCCCGCCACCCATGGACGGGTTGCCCCCCATGGTGTGACCCATCGCGCCCGCACCGGCCGGTGCCATGGACGGCGACGGCGGCAGTGAGGCCGCAGCCGGCGTACGCGGCGGGGCCAGCGAGTCGTCGGCCTGGGTCTCCAGCTGGCGGAGCTGGCTCTCCAGGTAGGACTTCAGCCGCGTCCGGTACTCACGCTCGAAGCCACGCAGGTCTTCGACCTTGCGCTCCAGCGTCGCGCGCGCGGACTCCAGGGAGCCCATCGCCACGCGGTGCTTCTCCTGCGCGTCCCGCTCAAGGGCGTCCGCCTTCGCACGGGCGTCCCGCTCCAGACCCTCGGCCCGCGAACGCGCCTCGCCGACGATCTTGTTGGCCTCGGAACGGGCCTCCGCGATCGCCTGGTCGGCGGTCTGCTGAGCCAGCGAGAGCACACGCGCGGCGCTGTCGCCGCCGGGGCCGCCCTGACCGGGCTGCGGGCCGTGCCCCATGGGGCCGCCCATCGGTCCACCCATGGGACCGCCCTGCATCTGCCCCTGCATGGGGCCGCCCTGCATGGGACCGCCCTGCATCTGGCCCTGCATGGGGCCGCCCTGCATCGGACCGGGACCGTGCTGACCCTGCGGGCCGGGACCGTGGCCGGGGTGCTGACCCGGGCCGGGGCCGTGTCCGCCGGGGCCGGCGGGAAGCTGCGGGGGCCCACCGGGCAGTTGGGGCTGGCCCATCTGCGGGGGCTGCTGCTGCTGGACCGGCGGTCCGGATATGGCGGCGGGGACAGGCGCACCGGGCCGCTCCTGCTGCTCCGGCGGCTTACGCATCCCCTGCTGCTGTTGCTGCTGCTGGTTCTGCGCGGCGGCACGCGTCGCGGCGGCCAGCTTGGCGCGCAGATCCTCGTTCTCGCGAAGCAGGCGCGTCAGTTCGGCCTCGACCTCGTCTAGAAAGGCATCGACTTCGTCCTCGTCGTAGCCTTCTCGGAGGCGGACGGTCGTGAACTGCTTGTTCCGCACGTCCTCGGGGGTCAACGGCATCTCTTCTTCACCTCTACGTAGTCGTCGGCAGTCGGCAAGACCGTATCGTTCACACTGCCCTCGCAAGGCCGCTGACGACCTGGATGAGGATGTACACGATGATCATCAGAACGAAGAAGGACAGGTCGAGTGCCACGCCCCCGAGACGCAGCGGCGGAATGAACCGCCGCAGAAGCTTGAGCGGTGGATCGGTGACAGTGTAGGTGGCCTCCAGAACGACCACCATCGCCTTGCCGGGCTGCCATGAGCGGGCGAATTGGAAGACGTAATCCATGACCAGCCGGAAGATCAGCACGATGAGGAAGCACACCAGCGCGATGTAGACCACCTGTAGCGCAACGCTCATCCCGCGCTTCCCTCTCCCCTGGCTTCTCTGGTTCCGGCCTCGCGGCCGGGTCGTTCCCGGTGTCGAATCTCAGCTCTGGTTGAAGAACCCGCCCTCTGCGATTCGGGCCTTGTCCTCCGCCGTGACATCGACGTTAGCAGGCGACAACAGGAACACCTTCTGCGTCACGCGCTCAATGCTGCCATGGAGACCGAAGACAAGTCCCGCGGCAAAGTCGACAAGTCGCTTCGCGTCGGTGTCGTCCATCTCGGTCAGATTCATGATCACCGGGGTGCCCTCGCGGAAGTGTTCCCCGATGGTACGGGCCTCGTTGTAGGTCCGCGGGTGCAGTGTGGTGATGCGGTAGGGCTCTCGTTCGGAGACGACCTTGGGCATGATCACTGGTGCGTTCTTCTCCAGGCTGGGGCGTTCAGGTGTGATGGATGCCACGGGGGCGATTCGGGCAGGACGTCCGCTTTCTGCCGCTACCGGCACCGGTTGACGCTCCCGTTCACGCTGCGGAGGAGGCTGCACCACTCGTACTGGTTCGTCCCGTTCGACCTGGTGTACCGGCTGGTGGCGCCGGTGTTCACGCTCGGGTTCGGGCTCGGGTTCGAAATCGTCATCGGGGTCGAAACCCCGGCCGTCGTACCCATCGTCCTCCACGAGGCCGAGGTAGACCGCCATCTTGCGCATCGCGCCGGCCATGCTCTGAGTCCTCCGCTCTGTGGTGGATCGGCCTCGTCACCAAGTGCCCTCGATCCACTCGGTCCTTCCACCTTTCGGCGGAAATGACCATATTTTCTGCTGTGGTCCGACTTGCTTCGCGACGTTACCCGAGCCGGGGGCGGACTCCGAGTACCGCCGTACCGACGCGCACATGTGTCGCTCCGGCCGCAACGGCGGCTTCGAGGTCCGCACTCATCCCTGCTGACACCATGTTCGCAGCCGGATGGTCCGCGCGCAGCAGGGATGACAATTCCAGCAGACGCTCGAACGCCGCCCGTTGGCGATCGGCGTACGGCCCGGCGAGCGGCGCGACGGTCATCAGACCGTCCAGCCGCAGTCCCGGCGCCTCGGCCACGGCCGCCGCCAACTCCCCGATCCCGTCCGGCGCGACGCCGCCCCGCTCACCGCGCGCACCCGAGTCGGCGTCGAGCGCCACCTGGACGAGCACTCCGAGTTCACGGTCCGCGCGCACCGCCGCGGCGGAGAGCGCCGAGACGAGTTTCAGTCGGTCGACAGACTGCACGACATCGGCGTAACCGACCACGGAACGGACTTTGTTGGTCTGCAACTGACCCACGAAATGCCACGTCAGCGACAGATCCGCGCACGCGGCGGCCTTGGGCGCCGCGTCCTGGTCGCGGTTCTCGGCGACGTGCCGCACACCGAGTTCGTGCAGCAGCCGGACGTCGCTCGCGGGGTAGGTCTTGGTGACCACGATCAGGGTCACCTCGTCCCGTTCGCGGCCGGCGGCCGCGCAGGCGGACGCGATTCGCGTCTCCACCTTGTGAAGATTTTCGGCGAGTTCTCTCGCGCGGTCGGTCATGACGCTCCCAGCCAGACATATCCGGCGAGCCGTCCGGTGGTGCGGTCGCGGCGGTACGAGAAGTGGTCGGCCGATTCGATGGT
This sequence comes from Streptomyces sp. NPDC057307, assembly GCF_042667665.1. Lineage (NCBI taxonomy): Bacteria > Bacillati > Actinomycetota > Actinomycetes > Kitasatosporales > Streptomycetaceae > Streptomyces > Streptomyces sp. NPDC057307. The sequence goes on from NZ_JBHUZM010000091.1 coordinate 3,219, forward strand.
GCAGATCTCCGAGCGGTGCCGGTCCTCGACCCCGAGTGCGGCGAGTTGCCCGTGGACCCCGGCGATGACGTCGACGGCGGGTGTGCCCCAGCTGGTCTCGGACCAGGACTCCGGTACGGCTTCGGCGACTTGGGCCCGCATGGCTTCGGGGACCTCGTAACAGCGTCCGCAGACGGCGGGTCCGGTGCGGGCGGTGATCCGGGAGGGCTCGGCGCCCCGCGCGACCATCGCCTCGACGGCGGCCGGGACGACTCCCGCGACCAGTCCGGGGCGTCCGGCGTGCGCGGCGGCGGCGACTCCCGCCACCGGGTCGGCCAGCAGGACCGGGACGCAGTCCGCGGTGAGTACGGCGAGGGCGAGCCCCCGCCTCGTGGTGACGACGGCGTCGACCGCCGGGATCTCACCCGGCTCGCGCGACTCCCAAGGGCCTTCGACGAAGGCGACGTCACGGCCGTGCACCTGGTTCATCCAGACGACCCGCGCCGCGTCGAGCCCGAGGGACTCGGCGGCGGCGGCCCGGTTCGCGCGTACGGCGGCGGGGTCGTCGCCGACCGCGCCGCCGAGGTTGAGCCGCTCGTACGGAGCGGCGCTCACCCCGCCCCACCTGTCGGTGAAAGCGAAGTGGGCGCCGCTCGTCGAGCCCAACGTGTCGTGCTGTCCTATCACTTCAAGAAGTCCGGGACATCCAGCTCTTCGGCCTGGGTGTCCTGGTAGGGACGGGCCGGCGGGACGTGCGGCGGCGAGACCGGGGGCAGGGGCTTCTCGTTGACCGCCTGAGCCGGCTCGGGGGCGGGCGCCTCGTCACGCGAGGGGACCGTGCCGAGTCCGCCGGAGGGGCGGCCCGAGTCGGACTCGGGGACGGAGGGGCGGTAGGACGGCTGGTCGTCCCGCTTGGCCGAGGTGAGTCCGGTCTCGCGTCGGGTCGGCGGCTGTCCGCCGTCGAAGCCGGCCGCGATGACGGTGACCCGTACCTCGTCACCGAGGGCGTCGTCGATGACGGCGCCGAAGATGATGTTGGCCTCGGGGTGCGCGGCCTCGCTGACCAGCTGCGCGGCCTCGTTGATCTCGAAGAGACCGAGGTCGGAGCCGCCGGAGATGGAGAGCAGCACGCCGCGCGCGCCGTCGATGGACGCCTCGAGGAGCGGCGAGGAGATCGCCATCTCCGCCGCGGCCACCGCACGGTCGTCGCCGCGCGCGGAGCCGATGCCCATGAGGGCCGACCCGGCCTCGGACATCACGGACTTGACGTCGGCGAAGTCGAGGTTGATCAGACCCGGCGTGGTGATGAGGTCGGTGATGCCCTGGACACCCGAGAGCAGCACCTGGTCCGCGGACTTGAACGCGTCCAGGACGCTGACCTGACGGTCCGAGATGGACAGCAGGCGGTCGTTGGGGATGACGATGAGGGTGTCGACCTCTTCGCGGAGTTCGGCGATGCCGTCCTCCGCCTGGTTCGCCCGCCGCCTGCCCTCGAAGGTGAAGGGGCGGGTGACGACGCCGATCGTGAGGGCGCCGAGCGAGCGGGCGATGTTGGCGACGACGGGAGCGCCGCCGGTGCCGGTTCCACCGCCTTCGCCGGCGGTGACGAAGACCATGTCGGCCCCCTTGAGGACCTCCTCGATCTCCTCGCGGTGGTCCTCTGCCGCCTTGCGGCCGACTGCCGGGTTCGCCCCGGCGCCGAGTCCGCGGGTGAGTTCACGGCCGACGTCGAGCTTGACGTCGGCGTCGCTCATCAACAGGGCTTGTGCGTCGGTGTTGATCGCGATGAACTCGACGCCCTTGAGGCCGACCTCGATCATTCGGTTGATGGCATTGACACCACCGCCGCCGACACCGATGACCTTGATGACTGCGAGGTAGTTCTGCGGTGCTGCCACGTCGAAGGCCTCTCGCCTCGAGTTACGTGTCGTCGCTTCGCTGTTGTCGCGAGGCGACGACTGATGCCGATGGGACGGTCCGGACGCCGACCCGAACCCTAACCTTGAAGTTTAGGGTTACCAGAGTGTCTGCTTCTTGGACTCTTCCGAACAGGACACTAAGTCGACACGTGGCGCACGTTCAACGAACACGCCGAACCTCCCGTTTTTCTTTTCACCCTATGTGATCACGCACCAGGCTGACCAACCAGGGTGCTGGTCAGCACATATACGCGTCAACTCCCTGATACGGAAGGGGCGGTGGGCGCACTCACATCGAAGTGCGCCGCCTTCGGAACTGCTTTCATGAGAGCGGTGAGAGCCCGCGCCTTCGCGCCGCCGTCCTCGCCGCTCCCCCACATCACCGTGCGTCCGCCGCTCAACTCCAGCGAGATGGAGTCGTACGAACGGACCTTCACCACCCGGGTGTCCTCGGCGACTTTGCCGGGGAGTTCGTCCCTGACGCGTACCGCTTCGGACATCAGACGAGTGGTGCTGAAGCGTCGCACACTCGGGGACTGATCCACCGTCAATTCCAACAGTGGTACGCCCTTCGGGGCCTTCTCGACCGTCGCGAAACGCACACCCTCCGCGTCCACTTCGATGAACTTTGCGCCCTTTTCGATAAGCAGCGCGGGCTTTCGCTCCGTCACTTTCAGACCGATGCCGTTCGGCCATGACCGTTCCACATCCACCGAGTCGATACGCGGCAGCTTCTGACGAAGTCGACGCTCAATCGCTTCCGTGTCGACGGAAATCAGCGGGGTGGAGATCGGAACTGCCGCTACGGCTTCCACCTCGGCGGGCTTCAGCACCTCGAGCCCCGAAGTCCGCACCTGCTCGACCCGTAGCCAGGTGGAGCCGTAAAGCAGCCAGATTCCCCCCGCGCCGAGTGCGATCACGGAAGTCAGAAGAAGCAGAATACGGCGTCCGGGAAGCCGGAAACGGCGGCCCGGTGGCCGGCCGGAACGGGCGCGGCCGGATTCCGACTCAACTCGTACCGCACCACGCTCGGCGGTCGTCGGTCCGGCCACTGGCCCTGCCTCCCTATGCCTGACGGCGCGCTGCGACCGCCTCGTACACCATGCCGACGAGCAGCTCGTCCGCGTCCCTGCGGCCGAACTCGGCGGCCGCGCGGGACATCTCGTACAGCCGGTGCGGATCGGACAGCACCGGCAGCACATGGCCCTGGACCCATTCGGGCGTCAGTTCGGCGTCGTCGACCAGCAGTCCGCCGCCCGCCTTCACCACCGGCTGGGCGTTGAGCCGCTGTTCACCGTTGCCGACGGGCAGCGGTACGTAGGCGGCCGGGAGCCCGACGGCGGAGAGTTCGGCGACGGTCATCGCGCCGGCGCGGCAGAGCATCATGTCCGCCGCGGCGTAGGCGAGATCCATCCGGTCCACATACGGTACCGGGATGTAGGGCGGCATTCCCGGCATGTTGTCCACGCGCGGCATTTCGTTCTTCGGTCCGACCGCGTGCAGGATCTGGATCCCGGAGCGCTGGAGCAGCGGCGCGGCCTGCTGGACCACCTCGTTGAGCCTGCGGGCGCCCTGCGAGCCGCCGGAGACCAGCAGCGTCGGCAGGTTGGGGTCGAGCCCGAACGCGGCGCGCGCCTCGGGACGGACCCGGGCCCGGTCGAGGGTGGCGATGGTGCGGCGCAGCGGGATGCCGATGTAGCGGGCGCCGCGCAGCTTGCTGTCCGGGGTGGAGACGGCGACGGCCGCCGCGTACCGCGAGCCGATCTTGTTGGCGAGGCCGGGGCGGGCGTTGGCCTCGTGCACGACGATCGGCACCCCGAGCCGCTTGGCGGCGAGATAGCCGGGCAGCGCGACGTAGCCGCCGAAGCCGACGACGCAGTCCGCCTTCGTACGCTCCAGGATCTGCTCGGCGGCCTTGATGGTGCCGCGCAGCCGGCCGGGGACGGTGATCAGTTCAGGGGTGGGTTTGCGCGGCAGCGGGACGGCGGGGATGAGGGCCAGTTCGTACCCCCGCTCGGGTACCAGCCTAGTCTCGAGTCCGCGCTCCGTGCCGAGGGCCGTGATCCCCACGGTGGGGTCCTGCCTCCGCAGGGCGTCCGCGAGGGCGAGCGCGGGCTCGATGTGGCCGGCGGTCCCCCCACCGGCGAGTACGACATGCACCGAAATTCACCGCTCTCCGGACGGACGCTTTTTGACGCGCCGTCTCATCGTCTTCCATCTCACGCCGGGCCTTCGCATGGCCAGCGCCGCCTTCGCGGCGGGATCCTCCCGCGCGAACGCGATCAGCAGCCCGACGGCGAACATGGTCGGCAGCAGGGCCGACCCTCCGTAGGAGAACAGCGGGAGCGGGACTCCGGCGATCGGCAGGAGACCGAGCACCGCGCCGACGTTGACCACGGCCTGCGCCGTGATCCACGTGGTCACGCCTCCCGCGGCGTACCTCACGAAGGGGTCCTCCGTGCGTCCGGCCACGCGGATACCCGCATAGCCTAGAGCCGCGAAGAGGGCGAGCACCGACAGCGTCCCCGCCAGCCCCAGTTCCTCCCCGGTGATGGCGAAGATGAAGTCGGTGTGAGGTTCCGGGAGTTGACCCCATTTTTCCACACTCGCGCCGAGTCCGGAACCGAACCATCCGCCGGAGGCCAGCGCGTAGATGCCGTGCACGGCCTGCCAGCACTGGTCGTTCGGACCGGGGTCCGTCGCGCCGATGCAGGCGAGCCTGGACATGCGGTTGGAACTGGTCTTGATGAGGATGAAGCCGAGGGTGAGGGCGACGGCGAGTACGGCGCCGAAGAGGCGGGTGGGCGCCCCCGCCAGCCACAGCAGTCCGAAGAGGATCGCGGTGAGGATGATGGCGGTGCCCATGTCGCCGCCGAGCATGATCAGACCGAGCAGCATGAAGGCGACCGGCACGAGCGGCACCAGCAGATGCTTCCACTGGGTCAGCAGCCGCTTGTCCTGTTTGCGGGCGAGCAGGTCGGCGCCCCACAGGATCAGCGCCAGCTTGCCGAACTCGCTGGGCTGGAGCTGGAAGGGACCGCCGAGATAGATCCAGTTCTGGTTGCCGTTGACCGCGTGCCCTATCCCCGGGACCTGCACGAGGACCATCAGGAAGACGGCGCCGACGAGCAGCGGGTAGGACAGCGCGCGGTGCAGTTTGCCGGGCATCCGGGAGGCGAGCAGCATCAGTCCGGAGCCGATGACGGCGGCCAGGAACTGTTTGCGGAAGAAATACGAGCCGGGCAGCGAGAGCTCCAGCGCCTTGATCATCGAGGCGCTGTAGACCATCACCAGACCGAGCACGGTGAGCAGCAGGCCGGCGCCGAAGATCAGGTAGTACGCGGTGAGCGGACGGTCCCAGGCGCGGCGGGCCCGCTCGTACATCCGCCGCACCCTGTTGCCGCGCGGCGGGCGGGGCGGCCGGACGCCGGGTCCGGCGGCCCCGCCGCGTACGGCGGGAGCGCGTCGTACGGCCGCTCCGGGGGTCCGGCCGCGCAGGGCGGGGCCCGGCGGCCACGCGGGCCCCGTGGGGGCCCCTGTCGGCAGCGCGAGGGGTGGCGGGGCGAGGGACGGTACGGCGGCGCGGAACCGCTCCCGTACCGAGGGACGCGCGGTGCGCGGGCCCGTGCCCGCGGTGTCGTCGGCCGGCATCATCGCTGTCCCCTCCAGTCGTGCGCGGCACGTCCGGCCGGTGGGGCTGTCGCGGCTCGCGCTCGCCGGCCTTCTCGCCGGTCGGTCAGGCGTGCTCGGCGGCGAGTGCGCGGACCGCGTCCGCGAACGCCTCGCCCCGCTTGTTGTAGTTGACGAACATGTCCATCGAGGCACAGGCCGGGGCCATCAGGACGGTGTCCCCGGTCTTCGCGAGGCGCGCCGCCGCACGGACCGCGGCCGACATCGCCCCAGTGTCCGTCTGTTCGAGGTCCACGACCGGGACTTCGGGGGCGTGTCGCGCGAGGGCTTCGGCGATCAGCGCCCGGTCACGGCCGATGAGGACCACGCCGCGCAGCCGCTTCGCCGACCTCTCGACCAGCTCGTCGAAGGACGCGCCCTTGGCGAGGCCGCCGGCGATCCAGACGATCGGGTCGTAGGCCGCCAGTGAGGCTTCGGTGGCATGGGTGTTGGTGGCCTTGGAGTCGTCGATGTAGCTGACGCCCTCGATGTCCGCGACGTGTTCGATGCGGTGCGGGTCCGGGCGGAAGGCGCGCAGTCCGTCGCGTACGGCTGCGGGTGGGACGCCGTAGGCGCGGGCGAGGGCCGCCGCCGCGAGGGCGTTGGCGATGTTGTGCGGGGCGGGCGGGTCGACGTCCCCGACCTCGGCGAGTTCCTGCGCCTGCGCGGTGCGGTTCTCGACGAAGGCCCGGTCGACCAGGAGCCCTTCCACGACGCCGAGTTGGGAGGGGCCGGGGGTGCCGAGGGTGAAGCCGATCGCGCGGCAGCCCTCCTCGACGTCGGCCCGGCGCACCAGGTCCTCGGTCACCTTGTCGGCGACGTTGTAGACGCAGGCGACGGTGTTCCCCTCGTAGATCCGGCCCTTGTCGGCGGTGTACGCCTCCATGGAGCCGTGCCAGTCGAGGTGGTCGGGCGCGATGTTGAGGACGGCGGCGGAGTGGGCGCGCAGGCTCGGCGCCCAGTGCAGCTGGTAGCTGGAGAGTTCGACGGCGAGGACGTCGTACTTCTCCCGGCCGTTCTCGTCGGGCAGGACGGCGTCGAGGAGCGAGACGCCGATGTTGCCGACGGCCTCGGTGCGCAGGCCCGCCGCGCGGAGGATCGCGGCGAGCATGCGGACGGTCGTGGTCTTGCCGTTGGTGCCGGTGACGGCGAGCCAGGGGGCCGCGTCGGGCCCCCTGAGCTGCCAGGCCAGTTCGACGTCGCCCCAGATCGGTACGCCGGCTTCGGCGGCGGCCAGGAAGAGGGGTTTGCCGGGCCCCCAGCCGGGCGTGGTGACGACGAGTTCGGTTCCCTCGGGGAGGGTCGCGCCGTCGCCGAGCCGTACGGTGACGCCGATGGCGGCCAGTTCGGCGGCCTGGGTACGGGCGCGCTCGTCGTCGCCGTCGTTGACGACCGTGACGTCGGCGCCCAGGTCCCGCAGCGCGCGGGCCGCCGGGATCCCGGAGACCCCGAGACCGGCGACGGTGACGCGCTTGCCGTGCCACCGGTCCCGGGGGTCGGCCGACGGTCCGGCCGGCTGACGGTCGTTCACTTGTCGGCCGCCCAGCCCGCGTAGAAGAGTCCGAGTCCGACGATCACGCACATGCCCTGGATGATCCAGAAGCGGACCACGACAAGGACTTCGGACCACCCCTTCAGTTCGAAGTGGTGCTGGAGCGGGGCCATCCGGAAGACGCGCTTGCCGGTCAGCCGGAACGAGCCGACCTGGATCACCACGGACATGGTGATGAGGGCGAAGAGGCCGCCGAGGAGGGCGATCAGGAGTTCCGTACGGGAGCAGATGGCGAGGCCCGCGAGGGCGCCGCCGAGCGCGAGCGAGCCGGTGTCGCCCATGAAGATCTTGGCGGGTGAGGTGTTCCACCACAGGAAGCCGAAGCAGGAGCCCATGAGGGCGGAGGCGACGACCGCGAGGTCGAGCGGATCTCGTACCTCGAAACAGGCGTCGGGGTTGGTCAGGGTCAGCGCGTTGGCGCAGGACTCCTGGAACTGCCAGAGGCCGATGAAGGTGTACGCGCCGAAGACCATCACCGACGCGCCGGTGGCCAGGCCGTCCAGACCGTCCGTCAGATTCACGCCGTTGGACATGGCGAGAATCATGAACAGCGCCCAGACCACGAACAGCACCGGTCCGATGGACCAGCCGAAGTCCGTGACGAAGGACAGCCGGGTGGAGGCCGGGGTGTTGCCGCGGAGGTCGGCGAACTGGAGCGAGAGCACCGCGAAGGTGATGCCGACGATCAGCTGGCCGGCCATCTTCGCCTTGGCCCGCAGGCCCAGCGAACGCTGTTTGACGATTTTGATGTAGTCGTCGAGGAAGCCGACCAGGCCCATCCCCGCCATCAGGAACAGGACCAGCACACCGGAGAACCTCGGGTCCTCGCCGGTGATCACCTTCGCCAGGGCGTAGGCGATCAGGGTGGCGAGGATGAAGGCGATGCCACCCATGGTGGGCGTGCCCTGCTTGCTGCCGTGGCTGCGCGGGCCGTCGTCCCGGATGAACTGGCCGTAGCCCTTGCGGGCCAGCAGCTTGATCAGCAGCGGCGTGCCGATCAGGGTCAGGAAGAGCCCGATGGCTCCCGCGAAGAGGATCTGCCTCATCGGCCGGAGACCTCACCCTCGACTGCGTTCTCGAGCAGTGCCTGGGCGACCCGCTCCAGTCCGGCCGACCTGGAAGCCTTCACCAGCACGACGTCTCCCGAACGCAGTTCACTGCGCAACAGATCGACCGCCGCCTGCGCGTCGGACACGTGCACCGACTCCTCACCCCACGAACCCTCGTTGTAGGCGCCCAGTCGCAGCCAGGACGCTTCCCTGCCCCCGACTGCGACGAGCTTGCTGACGTTGAGCCGGACGGCGAGCCGTCCGACCGCGTCGTGCTCGGCGAGCGCCTCGTCACCGAGTTCGGCCATCGGGCCGAGCACCGCCCACGTGCGTCCGCCGGTTTCCCTGGCGGCACCGCCCATGGCGACCAGCGCGCGGAGCGCTGCTCGCATGGAGTCGGGGTTCGCGTTGTAGGCGTCGTTGACGATCGTCACGCCGTCCGCGCGCTCGGTGACCTCCATACGCCAGCGGGAGAGGGTTTCCGCCTCGGAGAGCGCCAGGGCGATCTCGTCGACGGACATGCCCAACTCATGGGCGACGGCGGTCGCGGCGAGCGCGTTCGACACGTGATGCTCACCGTACAGCCGCAGCGTCAGGTCCCTGCACCCGGTGGGTGTTCGAAGGCGGAAGGAGGGTCTGCCGAGGGGGTCGACGTGGACGTTCTCTGCCCGTACGTCTGCTTCGTCTGACTCTCCGAACAGCACGACCCGTGCCTTGGTGCGGGTCGTCATCGCGCGTACGAGGGGGTCGTCGGCGTTCAGGACGGCCACACCGCCGTCCTCGGCGGACGGCAGCGACTCGACCATCTCGCCCTTGGCCTGGGCGATCTGCTCGCGTCCGCCGAACTCGCCGATGTGGGCGGTGCCGACGTTCAGTACGAGGCCGATCCTCGGCGGGACGAGTCCGGTGAGGTAGCGGATGTCCCCGATGTAGCGGGCGCCCATCTCCAGGACCAGGAAGCGGGTGTCGTCGGCGACGCGCAGGGCGGTGAGCGGGAGTCCGATCTCGTTGTTGAGGTTGCCGTCGGGCCAGACGGTCGGGCCCGCGCGCCGCAGGAGTTGGGCGATGAGGTCCTTGGTGCTGGTCTTGCCCGACGATCCGGTGAGCGCGACGGTCGTGGCGCCGGTGCGCTCCACGACGGCGCGTGCGAGGGCGCCGAGGGCCTGGACGACGTCCTCGACGACGATGGCGGGGACGCCGACGGGCCGGACGGCCAGCACGGCCGCGGCGCCTGCCTCGACGGCCTTGCGGGCGTAGTCGTGGCCGTCGACGTTCTCGCCGGCGAAGGCGACGAAGAGGCTGCCGTCCGCCACCTGGCGGGAGTCGATGACGACGGGGCCGGTGACCTGGACGGCCGGATCCGGTATGTCGTACGACTGCCCGCCGACGATGGTGGCGATCTCGGCGAGGGAGAGGGTGATCACTGGGACCGTCCTGCGATTGGAGGGCGGGTGATGGACGGGGCCGCGCCGGGCGCCGGCGCGGCGACGGGTGGGCGGGTGGCCCGCGGGGCGAGGGGCGGGCGGGGAACCGGCGGGACGACCGGCGACGGGGAGGCCGGGCGGCGGCCGGCGGCCCCCACCTCGGTCCTCCGGTCGCCGGACGGTCCCGTCATCCCTGACCGGGGCTCTCGGTCGGGCCGGTGTCCTCGGTGCCGCGGCGACAGGAGCGCTCGATGGCCTCGCGCAGCACCTGACGGTCGTCGAAGGCGCGTACCACCCCGGCGATGTCCTGGCCCTGTTCGTGGCCCTTGCCGGCGATCAGGACGGTGTCGCCCTCGCCCGCTCGGGAGACCACGGAGGCGATGGCCGCCGCGCGGTCGGCGTCGACGAGGACGTCGCCGCGCTCGTGGATGGGCACCTCGGCGGCGCCCGCGAGCATCGCGGCGAGGATGGCGAGCGGGTCCTCCGAGCGCGGGTTGTCCGAGGTCAGTACGGCGGTGTCGGCGAGCCGGGCGGCCGCCGCGCCCATCGAGGGGCGCTTGGACTGGTCGCGGTCGCCGCCGCAGCCCAGGACGACATGCACCTTCCCCTTGGTGACCTTGCGCAGGGAGCGCAGGACCGATTCGACGGCGTCCGTCTTGTGGGCGTAGTCAACGACGGCGAGATACGGCTGGCCGACGTCGACGCGCTCCAGCCGGCCGGGGACACCGGGGACGGACGCGATGCCGTCGGCGGCGACCTGGGGGTCGATTCCGGCCACGGCGAGGGTGACGACGGCGGCCAGGGTGTTCGCGACGTTGAAGGGGCCCGGCAGCGGGGCCTCCGCGCGGATCCGTTCGCCCTTGGGGCTGACGACGGTGAAGGTGCTGCCGTGCGAGCCGACCTCGACGTTCTCGGCGCGCCAGTCGGCGTCGGGGTGGCCCTCGGCGGAGAAGGTCGTGACGGGCACGCCCGCCTCGTCGACGAGCCGGCGGCCGTACTCGTCGTCGAAGTTGACGACGCCGACCCGGCTGCGCTCGGGGGTGAACAGCCGCGCCTTGGCCTGGAAGTAGTCCTCCATGCCGGAGTGGAACTCCATGTGCTCCGGGCTGAGGTTGTTGAAGACGGCGATGTCGAAGACACAGCCGTCGACCCGGCCGAGCACCAGGGCGTGGCTGGAAACCTCCATCGCGACGGAGTCGACGCCGCGCTCGCGCATGACGGCGAGGAGCGCCTGGAGGTCGGTGGCCTCGGGGGTGGTGCGCTCGGACTTGATGCGCTCGTCGCCGATGCGCATCTCGACGGTGCCGATGAGCCCGGTGTGGTGTCCGGCGCCGCGCAGTCCGCCCTCGACGAGGTACGCCGTGGTGGTCTTGCCGGACGTGCCGGTGATGCCGATCTGGAGCAGGCCGGCGCCGGGGTGGCCGTAGATCTCGGCGGCCAGTTCACCCATGCTGCCCCGTGGGTCGGGGGTGACCAGCACCGGCAGACCGGTCGCGGCGGCGCGTTCGGCGCCCGCCGGGTCGGTCAGGATCGCCGCCGCGCCGAGGTCGGCGGCCTGGGCGGCGAAGTCGGCGCCGTGGAAGCGGGCGCCGGGCAGGGCGGCGTACACGTCCCCGATACGTACCGCTCGCGAGTCGTGGGTGATGCCGGTCGCCGCCCCGTCGGCCGGGGCCTCGGCACCCAGCCGGGCGGCCAGGTCCACGAGTGAGGTCGGCAGGACCTGGGTCGGGCGGGGCGCTCCGGGATGGTTCACGGGCGCGTCCTTTGTGGCGGTTCGGTACTGATCTGCGTGGGGCACGGCGGTGAGCGTACCGGGCTCACCGGGCCGCGGGCCAAGTGAGGGGCGCCCGGTGCCGGAGCCGTCTGGTGGGGTGACGGACGGGCCGTCGTGGTTCCCCGAGTCGGGGGTGATCGTTGTCACTGGGGCGTTCCCTGGGTCACTCGCCGGGCTTGAACTCGACCGGCAGCGGATCGGACTTCTTGCCGGTCGGTGGGACCTGGAGGCTCTTGAGAGCGAACTCCATGACCTCCTTGTAGATGGGGCCGCAGATCTGGCCGCCGAAGTAGCTGCCCTTGGTCGGGTTCTGGATGGCGCAGTAGACGGTGATCTGCGGGTCGTCGGCGGGCGCGAAGCCCGCGAAGGACGCGGTGTAGCCCTTGTAGCGGCCGGTCTCGGGATCGACGCGGTTGGCCGTTCCCGTCTTGCCGGCGACGCGGTAGCCGGGGATCCGGGCCTTGGTGCCGGTACCCGCCTCGTCGCCGACGACCGATTCGAGCATGGTCGAGAGCGTTTTCGCCGTCTTCTCGCTGACGACGCGCGTCTTCTTCGGCGCGGTCGCGGGGGTGAAGCGGCCGTCGGGGCCCTGGGTGCCGCGGATCAGGGTGGGTTCGATCCGTACGCCTCCGTTGGCGATGGTCGAGTAGACCGACGCCGCCTGCATGGCGTTGACCGACAGTCCCTGGCCGAAGGGGATCGTGTACTGCTGCGAGGTCGACCAGTCCTTCGGATCGGCCAGGATGCCCTGGGTCTCGCCGGGATAGTCGAGGCCCGTGGGGCTGCCGATGCCGAATTTACGCAGATAGGAGTGGAGGACCTGGTTGGCCTGGGGCTGTGTCCTGCCAAGCTGTCCGGTCGCCAGGATGGTGCCGATGTTGCTGGACTTGGCGAGGACGCCGTTCAGCGTCAGATACCAGGTGGGGTGGTCGATGTCGTCCTTGAAAAGGCGGTCGCCGCGGTGCAGCCGGTTGGGCACGGTGACATGGGTGCCGGGGACGGCGGCCTGCTCCTCCAGGACGGCGGCCATGGACATGACCTTGCTGGTGGAGCCCGGTTCGAAGGCGTCCTGGAGCGCGGCGTTGCCCATGCTTGTGCCGTCGGCCTGGGAGAGGTCGTTGGGGTCGAAGCCGGGGGCGTTGGCCATGGCGAGCACCTCGCCCGTCCGGGTGTTCTGCACTATCACGTAGCCGCGGTCGGCCTTGGACTCCGTGACCTGGTCGGAGATGGCCCGCTGGGCGGCCCACTGGATGTCCCGGTCGATGGTCAGCTCGATGTCCGTACCGGGGACGGCGGGGGTCTCCTTGGAGCCCGCCGTGGGGACGCGACGGCCGCCGGAGTGGGCGTAGGTGATCTCGCCGTCCTGGCCGGACAGCTTCTTGTCGAGCATGGACTCCACGCCGCCGCCGCCGTGGCCGGCGGCGTTGACGTATCCCAGTATCCCGGCCGCGAGGTCCCCGTTGGGGTACACGCGCTTGCTGCTGGGCTCCTGGAAGACTCCGGCGAGGACGCTGGCGGGTGCTTCGTCGCCCTTGCCGCCCTTGGCGGTGCGCGCCTTCTCGGCCTTCTCGGCGAGGACGGACTTGAGGTCGCTGATCTGGTTCCAGACCTGGGGGGTCTGCCGGTGGGCGAGCACCGTGAAGCGGGACTTGGGGGCCGAGAGCTGCTTCGCGAGCGTCTCGGGCTCCTTGTCGAGGATGGGGGCGAGGAGCGCGGCGGCCTGCTCGGGGGCGTCGGGGACGTTGCTGTCCTCGGGGGTGAACATCTTGGGGTCGGCCGTGATGTCGTGCGCGTCGACGCTGGTGGCGAGGGCGACACCTGCGCGGTCGGTGATGTCGCCGCGCTCGGCGGCCAGTGTGACGCTCGTGAAGCGGTTCTTCTCCGCCTTGGCGGTGTACGCGCTCGCGTCGACGGCCTGGACCTGGAGCAGCCGGACGACGAAGACCAGCATGACGAGGGTCAGTCCGAGGCTGACCAGGCGGAGCCGGGGGCGGTGGTTGCCGAGCCGGATGCGGTGCGGGGGGCGGGCGCCGCCGGGGCGCGGGCGGCCCTGGACGGGGCGGCGCGGGCGACCGGAGGGCCGGGGCGCGGGGCGCTGCGAGGAGCGGTCCGCGGAACGCTCGGCGTTCCGGGAGGCGGGCCGGGGGCGCCCGCCGCTCCCGGAGCGCGCGGGGCCGGGGACCCGGCGGCGCGGTGGTTGCTCGGGGGGCACTGCGTCACCTGCCGGAGGTCGTCGGGGTGGGTGTGCCGGACGTCGGTCCGGGCCCGGGCGCGGTGGGGGGCGCGCCGCGTGAGCCCGCCGAGGCGGACGGGGTGCTCGACGGGGCGCCGGACGTGGGTCCTCCTGAGGAGGGGGACGGCGACGCCGGTGAGCCCGTGGCCGACGCGGACGGTGTCACGGACGGTGCGAGCGAGGCGGGCAGGCTGGGGGTGACGGGCGGGACGGCTTCCATGGCGGACGGCGCGGTGTACGGGAGTGCGTCGGCCTCGGAGGGGACGCCGCTGATCCGGCCGTCCGGGGCCAGGAAGGCGGGGCTGCCGCCGGGCACCATGCCGAGCTGCCGCGCGCGGCGCTGGAGCGCGTCGGGCGCCGAGAGGTTGTCCACGTCCCGCTGGAGCGCCTGCTGCTCGTCGGTCAGGTCGGTGGTCTGCTTCTTGAGTTCGCTCAGCCTGAACGACCCCGTGTTGAGCGAGGAGTTCAGCAGGAGGAGCGTGATCAGCCCGCCGCCGAGGAGGAGAACGACCAGCAGGACGAAGGGCGTACGCGCCGCGGTGCTCGGCCCGGTCGTCGGCATCAGCCGGGCGAGCCGCGCGGCGCGCCCCCTCAGCTGCCCGGCCGGTCCGCTCACCGCACGTCCTCCCGGATCCGCTCGGCGCCGCGCAGCCGGGCGGGGGCGGCCCGGCGGTTCTCGGCGACCTCTTCCTCGGTGGGCAGTTCGGCGCCGCGCGTCAGGAGTTTCAGCCTCGGCTGGTAGCGCTCGGGCACGACGGGCAGGCCGGGCGGCGCGGTGTTGGCGGCGCCGGCCGCGAAGACCTGCTTGACCAGGCGGTCTTCGAGGGAGTGGTAGGCGAGTACGGCGATACGGCCGCCGACGGCGAGGGACGCCACGGCGGCCGGGACGGCCGCCTCCACCGAGGACAGCTCGCCGTTGACCTCGATGCGCAGGGCCTGGAAGGTGCGCTTGGCGGGGTTGCCGCCGGTGCGCTTGGCGGCCTGCGGCAGCGCGTCACGGATGAGTTCGACCAGCCGGGCGCTGTTGGTGAAGGGCTCGACGGCGCGTTCCCTGACGACCGCCGACACGATGCGCTTGGCCTGCTTCTCCTCGCCGTACGCCCGCAGGATCCGCACCAGTTCGCCCGGCGGGTAGGTGTTGAGGACCTCGGCCGCGCTCATTCCGGCCGACTGGTCCATGCGCATGTCGAGGGGTGCGTCCTGGGCGTACGCGAACCCCCGCTCCGCCTCGTCGAGTTGCATGGACGAGACGCCGAGGTCGAAGAGCACGCCCTGGACGTGCGGGATGCCCAGCCGGTCGAGGACGTCGGGGAGTTCGTCGTAGACGGCGTGCACGAGGGTGGCGCGGTCGCCGAAGGGGGCCAGGCGCTCGCCGGAGAGCCGTAGCGCCTCCTTGTCCCGGTCGAGCGCGACCAGCCGCGCGGCGGGGAAGGTGCTGAGCAGCGCCTCGCTGTGGCCGCCGAGACCGAGGGTGCAGTCGACGACGACGGCGCCGGGCTCGGCGAGGGCGGGGGCGAGCAGCTTGAGGCACCGGTCGAGCATCACCGGGACGTGCCGGGTGGCGGTCATACCCGGGCCTCGCGGGGTCCGCCGTGCGGGCGGACGGCGCTCTCGGTCGGACACGGCCTGGTTCGCTGGCTGCGCTCGCTCATGCGCCCTCTCAGGTCCGGCGTGGATGTACGTACCGCCGAGCGTGAGGAGGTCCGGAGCGTGTATCTGACAACACGCCCCAGCCGCACGTACGCCGCACACGCGGGGGGAATTCGGGGAGTGTTCCGGTAAGTGTTCGGGATGTCCGTGAACTTCGCGTCACTTTAGTCCACAGGTCCCCTCGGTCAATCAACCGGCCAGCGCGTCGCCCGGCCCGCTGCGGGCGGACCGCCGGCGAGGATCTTGTGAAGATCCCGACGGGGCGACAACACGGTCACGCGCAATCGAAAACGGCGTTCATCACCCGTTCGCCCCGACGGGCTTCACCTGTGTGGCTTACCTCACACCGGGCCTCGTTGACGATGTTTGTCCCGTCGCACAGCAGGCTCCCGGCGCCGGTGAGCATTACCGTCTATAGGTATGTCGACTTCCGCGCACCTTCCCGCCGAGTCCGCCCAGGCCCCCGCCGGTGCGGCTCGTACCGACGGCACGGTCACCGATCGACTCGTGGACGCCAACCGGCGTTACGCCAGCGGCTTCGACGACCCGGGCATGGACGCCCGCCCCGTGCTCCGCGTCGCCGTCGTCGCCTGCATGGACGCCCGTCTCGACCTGCACGACGCGCTGGGCCTGGAGCTCGGCGACTGTCATACGATCCGCAACGCGGGCGGTGTCGTCACCGACGACGTCATACGCTCACTCACCATCAGCCAGCGGGCGCTCAAGACCCGCAGTGTCGTACTCATCCATCACACCGGCTGTGGCCTGGAGGCCATCACCGAGGAGTTCAGGCACGAACTGGAAATGGAGGTCGGGCAGCGTCCGGCCTGGGCCGTGGAGTCCTTCAGGGACGTGGACCAGGATGTACGGCAGTCGATGCAGCGGGTGCGGACCTCACCGTTCCTTCTGCACACCGACGACGTACGCGGTTTTGTCTTCGACGTGTCGACCGGCCTTCTGCGGGAAATCGACCCCACGGACTGACCGCGTCGCCGCACCAGAAACACGGCAACTCCGGCAATTCACACCCACTTATCCACAGGCGAGTGACACGAAGCGGTAACGGCTACAAGAATGCGTGAGTGACAGCGGCGCTCCGGAACCTTCCGGACGCGGCGTCCGTATTTCGGGGTGGGCCGGGCCGTGAGAAGAGCCTCGGCCCGTATGAACGGGCCGAGGAGGGCCGGGTGACGACCTATGACGATCGAGCGAGCCTCACAGATCTGACCACCACAGCGGAGCGTGTCCGCGCATCGGTGGAAGGTGTGATCGAGGGCAAGCCTGAGGTCGTACGGCTTTCGCTGACAGTGCTGCTCGCCGAGGGACATCTGCTCATCGAAGATGTCCCCGGCGTCGGCAAGACGATGCTGGCGAAGACGCTGGCACGCTCCATCGACTGCTCGGTGCGGCGTATCCAGTTCACGCCTGACCTGCTGCCCTCGGACATCACCGGGGTCTCCATCTACGACCAGCAGCGGCGCGACTTCGAGTTCAAGCCCGGAGCGATCTTCGCGCAGATCGTGATCGGCGACGAGATCAACCGCGCCTCGCCCAAGACACAGTCGGCGCTGCTGGAGTCGATGGAGGAGCGCCAGGTCACCATCGACGGGCAGACGTACGAACTGCCCAGCCCCTTCATGGTGGTGGCGACGCAGAACCCGGTCGAGATGGAGGGCACCTACCCGCTGCCCGAGGCGCAGCGCGACCGTTTCATGGCCAGGGTCTCCATCGGCTATCCCAGCGCGGAGGCCGAGTTGGAGATGCTGGACGTGCACGGCGGGATCTCGCCGCTGGACGACCTCCAGCCGGTGGCCCACGCGCACGACATCGTGAAGCTGATCGACGCCGTCCGGAAGGTCCATGTGGCCGACTCCGTGCGGCGGTACGCGGTGGAGCTGGTCGGGGCCACCCGTAATCACCCGGATCTCAGACTGGGCGCCTCACCGCGCGCGACGCTGCATCTGCTGCGCGCGGCGAAGGCGTCCGCCGCCCTGAGCGGCCGGGAGTACGCGCTGCCGGACGACGTGCAGGCGCTGGCGGTCGCGGTGCTCGCGCACCGGCTGCTGCCGACCGCGCAGGCACAGCTCAACCGGCAGACCGCCGAGCAGGTGGTGCGGGAGATCCTCCAGCGCGTCCCGGTACCGACGGCAGACGGCGGCCGGCAGGCTCCCGTGGCCGCCGCACCGCTCTACGACCGGCAGCAGCCGGGCGTCCGGCGGCTGTGATGGAGCCCGGCGCCGCCCCCTCGGGCACCGAGGACAAGGGCGGGCTGCGGGCGGCGCTGGGCGGTCTCACCACTCGCGGCCGGTCCTTCTTCGCCGCCGGCGTCGCGGCGGCGGTCTGCGCCTATGTCCTCGGTCAGTCGGATCTGCTCCGGGTGGGCATGCTCCTGGCCGTCCTGCCGCTGGTCTGTGTGGGCGCGCTGTACCGCACGCGCTACCGGGTCGCGGGCAGCAGGCGGCTCTCGCCGTCCCGGGTCCCTGCGGGGTCCGAGGCCCGGGTCCATCTGCGGATGGACAACGTGTCGCGGCTGCCCACCGGTCTGCTGATGCTCCAGGACCATGTGCCGTACGTGCTGGGTCCGCGCCCCCGGTTCGTCCTGGACCGGGTGGAGGCGGGCGGGCGCCGCGAGGTCTCCTACCGGGTGCGGTCGGACCTGCGCGGGCGCTATCCGCTCGGTCCGCTCCAGCTGCGGCTGAGCGACCCGTTCGGGATGTGCGAGCTGACGCGCTCCTTCAGCGCCCACGACACCCTGACCGTCATCCCGCGCACCGAGCCGCTGCCCCCGGTCCGGCTGGCGGGAGCGACGGCGGGATACGGCGACGGGCGGCAGCGTTCACTGTCGCTGGCCGGCGAGGACGACGTCATCCCGCGCGGCTACCGGCACGGCGACGACCTGCGCCGGGTGCACTGGCGCTCCACGGCGCGCTACGGCGAGCTGATGGTGCGCCGCGAGGAGCAGCCGCAGCGGGCCAGATGCACGGTGCTGCTCGACACCCGGCGGCTCGCCTACCAGGGCGCGGGCCCCGACTCGGCCTTCGAGTGGGCGGTGTCGGGCGCGGCGTCCGCGCTGGTGCACATGCTGGAACGGGGCTTCGCCGTACGGCTGTTGACGGACACCGGGAGTTCGGTGCCCGGCGAGGGCGCCGACGGGTTCGCCGGGTCGACACAGGAGTCCGCCGACGCGGCCGGACTGATGATGGACACACTCGCCGTCGTCGACCACTCCGACGGAGCGGGCCTGTCCCGCGCGTACGACGTGCTGCGCGGTGGGACCGAGGGGCTGCTGATCGCTTTCCTCGGTGATCTCGACGAGGAGCAGACCGCGGTGGCCGGGCGGATGCGGCACCGCAGCGGCGCCGCGGTGGCGTTCGTCCTGGACAGCTCAGGCTGGCTCCAGGACGACGGCGAACCGCCCGCGCGGGTCCAGGACCGGCTGCGGCAGCTGCGCGAGTCAGGCTGGACCGCCCTGACGGTGCCGACCGGGGTCGCGCTCCCCGACCTGTGGCAGCAGGCGGCACAACAGCGCACCGAGACAGGTGCGGCACAGGGCTCGTCAGGCTTCTCCGGAGGATGGTCATGAGCGGTCGCGCGAGGCTGGCGCTGTGCGCGTTCGCCGCCACGCTGACGTCGGCGGGCGCGCTGCTGCCCCTGGTTCAGGACAAGGGCTGGTTCGCGCAGGCTGCGTTCATGCTGGCGGTCCTGGTCGGGGTGGGCGCGCTCGGCCGCCGGGTTCCGCTGGCCAGGACGCTGACCGTGGCGCTCCAGGCGGTCGTCGGACTGCTGATGCTCACGGTGGTGTTCGCCTCGCAGTACGCCGTGTTCGGTCTGCTGCCCGGCCCGGACGTCTTCCAGCGCTTCGGCGAGCTGCTGAACGCGGGCGGCGAGGACGTCGGGCGGTACGCGATCCCGGCGCCGGCGAGCGACGGCATCAAGCTGATGCTGGTCGGTGGAGTGCTGGTCATCGGTCTCGCCGTGGACGTGCTCGCCGTGACGTTCCGCAGCGCGGCGCCGGCCGGGCTGCCGCTGCTCGCGCTGTACTCGGTCGCCGCCGGTCTCTCCGGTGACGGCGCCTCCTGGCTGTGGTTCCTGCTCGCGGCCGGTGGCTATCTGCTGTTGCTGCTGGCCGAGGGCCGGGACCGGCTCTCGCAGTGGGGCCGGGTCTTCGGCGGCGCTCCGCGCGCGCCGGGGCGTACGGCCGCCGGGATGGACACCGGGGGCGTGGCCGCGGCCCCGATCCGCACGGGCCACCGGATCGGTGTGATGGCGCTGGGAATCGCGCTCGTCGTGCCCGCCGCGCTGCCGTCGCTGGACGGCGGACTGCTCAACGGCACGGGGACCGGGGCCGGTTCGGGCCTGGGCGGTGGCACGATCTCCGCCGTCAATCCGCTGGTGTCGCTCCAGGACAACCTCAACCAGCCCGAGGACCGGGAGGCGTTGCGGTATCAGACGAACGCGGAGAGCACCCAGGACCTGTATCTGCGGATCATGGCGCTGGACGACTTCGACGGCACGTCCTGGCGGTTCTCCCAGCGCAGTGTCGAGGACGTGCCGGACAGGCTCCCCGATCCGCCCGGTCTGAGCGGCGACGTCAACACCACCGAGATCAGGACGAGTATCTCCGCCGCCGACTGGTACCGGCAGAACTATCTGCCCATGCCCTATCCGGCGTCCGAGGTGGACATCGAGGGGCGCTGGCGCTTCGAACCGAGCGGCCGGACCCTGGTCGGCGACCGGGGCGAGACGACGCAGGGCGCGCAGTACCAGGTCAGCAGCCTGCTGGTGGAGCCGACGCGCGAGCAGCTCGCCGCGGCGCCGCCGCCCCGCGACTCGCTGGTGCGGGAGTACACCAAGGTCCCGGACAACCTGCCGGCGGAGGTGCTGACCACCGCGCGTGAGGTGACCGCCGGCGCGGCGAACAACTACGAGCGGGCGGTCAGACTCCAGGACTGGTTCGCCGTGGACGGCGGCTTCACGTACGACACGCAGGTCGCGTCCGGCACAGGCGTCACGGCCATCAGCCGCTTCCTCAGGGAGAAGGAGGGCTTCTGCGTCCACTTCTCGTTCTCCATGGCGGCGATGGCACGGACGCTGGGCATTCCGGCGCGGGTGGCGGTGGGCTTCACACCGGGCACCCCGCAGTCGGACGGCACGATGTCCGTCGGTCTCCGTGACGCGCACGCCTGGCCCGAGCTGTACTTCGAGGGTGTCGGCTGGACCCGCTTCGAGCCGACGCCGAGCCGGGGCAGCGCACCCGACTACACGATCCCGGAGGCCCCCTCGGGCGACGCGAGCGATCCGGCGCAGCCCGAGGCGAGCACGTCCTCCGCGCCGAACTCGTCGCCGTCCGCCTCGGAGAGCTGCCCGCCCCAGGCCGCCAGGATCGGGGACTGCGGCACGACCGCGCCGGCGGGGGCGCTGCCTCCGTCTGACTCGGGGACCTCCGCCGGGACGGTCGTCGGCATCACGCTGGGTGTCCTGGCCGTGCTGCTGGTGCCGCTCCTGCCACTGCTGTGGCGCACCAGGATCCGGGCCCGGCGTCTCGGTTCCGGGGGCCGTACGGCCGCCGATGCCACGGCGCGCGTGCTGGGGGCCTGGCGGGAGATCGTCGACACGGCCTGGGACCACGGCATCCGTCCCGACGATTCGCAGACCCCGCGCAGGACAGCGGCCCGGATCGTGCGGCTGGGGCGACTGGAGGGCGAGGCCGGCGATGCCGTGCACCGGGTGGCGCGTGCGGTGGAGCAGGTGCTGTACGCGCCGGAGCCATTGCCCGTGACGGGTCTCGCCGACGACGTCGGGCGGGTGCGCGTGGGCCTGGGCGAAGCCGTGGGCCGCTGGACGCGGCAGCGCGCGCTTCTCCTGCCGCGCTCGTCCATTCGGGTGATGTGGGGGCTGTCCGAGCGCTGGGCGGCTGTCACGGAGCGCTGGGGACCGCACCGCCTGGAGCTGGACCGCCGGTGGGCGGCGCTGCTCCGCAGGCCGTCCCGGCAGCGGAGCTGAGCCGACCGGGCCGGCCGGAGTTCGGGGGCGGGGGTACGAGGGCGGCTTTCGGGCCCCGTACCCCTGCCCCTGTCGTATGTCCGGGGTCCGTGTGGGATCCGAGGTCCGGGCGGAAAAGGCGGGGCCGGGTCGACCGGCCGGGGGCGGGCGCGGGCATGCGCCGTGCGCGGAGACGGGTGAGGGGCGAACGCGGAAAGCGTTCGCCCCTCAGTCGTACGTGCCGTGTCTCACGGCCGTTGCACCACTACTGCAAGATTGGGAACCTGGGCCGTACTACTGACCCTGCTCGTCACGACGACGCTGCCACCGCTGCTCGATCCGGTTCATGAACGAGCGGCGCTGCCGTGGTTGTCGGCGGTCGGCCGTGGCCTCGCCGGATGCCTGTTGCTCACCCGGTTTCGGGGCCTTGCGCCAGCCGGTGACCGCGAGAACCGCGCAGCCCAGCATGACGAGGAAACCCACCACGCCGATCCAGATCTGCTTGGCGACCATACCGGTCATGAGGAGCGCGATACCCACCAGAAAGCCAGCGACCGCCTGGTAGACCCGTCGCCGGGTGTACGTACGCAGCCCGCTTCCCTCAAGCGCTGTCGCGAACTTGGGATCTTCGGCGTACAGCGCTCGCTCCATTTGCTCGAGCATTCGCTGCTCGTGCTCCGAGAGCGGCACGGAGTCCTCCTAGTCGTCGGTCGCGGGGGGCGACCGGTATGCGGCCCCTTCAGGATAGGCAGGGAATCGCCCCCGTGAAACCCGCCCTCTACGCCATTTCGCCAATCCGGGCCGCCATGCCGACTCGGCCGTTGAGGCGTTGATTCCCCAACCGTCGACCCGTCATGCCGGAAGGCGTACCCCGATCATACGGCGCCGAACGCTTTGCCGGGGGGCCTGTGGCGCACTCCATGTGCAGCTGCGTTGCTGATCAGCCCCGCGATCAGTGCTCGGGGGCGTTCACTGTCAGGCCCGCTTCTCGCCCAGGAGGTGCAGCTGGCTCGCGACGGAGTGGAAGGAGGGCAGTTCCGCGGCGGCCGCCTCCAGCTTCAGAAGGGCGTCCAGAGCGCCCGGCTGAGTGTCCACCAGAACGCCCGGAACCAGGTCCGAGAAGACCCGTACGCCGTGGACCGCGCCCACGTCGACACCGGCCTTGTCGACCAGTTCGGTGAGCAGCTCGACGGTGAACCGCCTGGGGACCGGGTCGCCTTCGCCCCAGCGGCCGGCGGCGTCCGTGAGGGCCTGCCGGGCCTCGGTGAAGTGCCCGGCGAGCGCCCTGGCGAGGACGGCGCCGCCGAGACCCGCCGCGAGGAGGCTGAGCGCACCGGCGGGGCGCAGCGCCTCGACGGCGTTACGGACCCCCTCGGCCGGGTCGTCCACGTACTCCAGGACGCCGTGGCAGAGCACGGCGTCGTAACCGCCGCGCTCCACCACGTCGAACAGGCCGTGGATGTCGCCCTGGACACCGTTGACGCGGTCGGCGACGCCCGCCTCGGCGGCCCGGCGCTCCAGCGCGAACAGGGCGTTGGGGCTCGGGTCGACGACGGTCACCCGATGGCCCAGGCGGGCGACGGGCACGGCGAAGTTGCCCGTGCCGCCTCCGGTGTCGAGGACGTCGAGGCCCGCCGTACCCACCGCGGCGGCGCGGGTGTCGAGGGCGTGTTTGAGCACCTCCCAGACCACGGCGGTGCGCAGGGAGCTACGGGGGCGCGACGGCGTCTCTCCACCGAAGGCAGGGGAAGGGTCCGACACGGCAGTTGACTCCTCGGCGCGGTGCCGCCCCTGGTGGCGGGGCGTGGACGGTGCAGGCTCCGCACAGCCTATTGCCTCCGTCGGCCGTCCCCGTCACCCAGCGGCGCCGCCCTTCTCCGGCTGTTCGGCGCGGGGCTGGGGCAGTACCGGTTCGAGCACGAGCAGCCGCTCCACGAGGCGCAGGAACATGGCCACGTCGCGCAGCAGGTCGTCGGCGTCGCGGCTGCTGGCCGCGCCTTCTATGCCGGCCTCGGCCCGCGCCCTGCGGGTGGCTCCGGAGGCGAACAGGGCGCTCCACTCGGACAGCTCGGGCACGATCTCGGGCAGCACGTCCCAGGCGCTCCTTATGCGCCTGCGGCGCGTGCCCGTCGTGGGCTCGGGCCGGCCCCGGGCGGCGAGGACCGCCGCCGCGGTGCGCAGGGCCGCCAGATGGGCCGTGGCATAGCGCTCGTTGGGTGCTTCGAGCGTGGCGGCCTCGTCCAGTCCCGAACGGGCCTGGGCGAGCAGATCGAGGGCGGCGGGCGGCGCGGTCGCGCGCCTCTGGACGGGGTGGACATCGGTCGTGGCGCCGGTCAGTGAGGGGGCAGGGCCGCCTGTGCTTCGCCGGCGTGCGGCTGCGGCGTAGGAACTGGCCATGACGAACCTCCTGGTCGTCTCTGTGACGGCTCTGTGGCCGTATGTGTCCATCTTGGGGCACACCACTGACAATCGGTCCTGACCTGCGCTTTTGCTTCGTTCGCGCGTTCGGAGTAGCTTTTGCACTGACCAGTCAGTACAAAAGCTCTGGGGAGGGCGCATGAGAGCCGGGACAGCCGCCGCGGCCATCGCTGAGGCGGCCGACGGGGCGGCGGGCGTGGGCGTGGGAGTGGGAACGACGGCGGGACCGCACGGGGCCGCCGTCGTCGCCGAGGGGTTCGGGCTGAAGGGGCCGCGCGGCTGGGTCTTCCGGGATGTGCGCCTCGACGTACGCCCCGGCGGGATCCTCGCCGTCGAGGGCGCGTCCGGCACCGGCCGCACCTGTCTCCTGCTCGCGCTCACCGGGCGGATGCGCCCCACCGCCGGATTCGCGGAGATCGACGGGCTCCGGGTGCCGCGCGCGATGGCCGCCGTGCGCCGTATCAGCGCGCTGGGCCCCGTCGCGGGCGTCAGCGAACTCGACCCGGCCCTGACCGTCACCGAGCATCTGCGTGAACGGGCCCTGCTCCGGCGCAGGTTCGACACCTCCTTGGGAGGCTCGCTCCGCGCCCTGCTGCGGCCCCGCGCCGAACGCGCCGCCGACGCGCGGAGCCGTACGGACGACGCACTGGCGGCCGCGGGCCTCGACCTCGCGGACCTGCCCAAGGGCGGACGTACCGCCGTACGCGACCTGGAACGGCTGGAGGCGCTGCGTCTCGGCGTGGCCCTGGCGCTCATCGGCCGGCCGCGCCTGCTCGCCGTCGACGATCTCGACCTCAAGCTCTCCGACGCTGAACGGGCCGCCGCCTGGGACCTGTTGAGGTCCGTCGCGGCCGGCGGTACGACCGTCGTCGCCGTCTGCGGCCAGGCGCCCGCCGGCATCGCCACCGTCCGCCCGGCCGACGCGCCCCGAGTTGCCGACCGGACAACCGACCGGACGACCGGCCCGAAGGCCGACCCGACAGCGGACACCACGACCGGGAAGGAGACGGCCGATGCGCTCGCCGAGACTGGCCGCGCTTGAGCTGAGGCGGTTCGGCAGGGGACGGCTCCCGCGCGCCGCGATCGTCGCGATCACCCTGCTGCCGCTGCTGTACGGCGCGCTCTACCTGTGGTCCTTCTGGGACCCGTACGGCAGGCTCGACCGGATCCCCGTCGCGCTGGTCAACGAGGACAGGGGCGCCACCGCGTCCGGCGAGAAGCTGACCGCCGGCGACGACATCACCCGCGGCCTGCGCGAGAGCGAGGTATTCGACTGGCACGAGGTGAGCGGCGCCGAGGCCCGTAAGGGCGTGGCGGACGGCTCGTACTACCTGTCGCTGACCATGCCCGCCGACTTCAGCCGGCGGATCGCCTCCAGCTCCGGTGACACGCCCGAGACGTCCGCGCTCCAGGTCCGTACGAACGACGCCAACAACTACATCGTCGGCCAGATCTCCCGGACCGTCTTCGGCGAGGTACGGACGGCGGCGTCGACCAAGGCGTCGCGTTCCTTCCTCGACCGGATCTTCATCTCCTTCTCCGGCATCCACGACGCGACGGAGAAGGCCGCCAAGGGTGCCGACAAGCTCAAGGGCGGCGTCAGCACGGCCAAGGAGGGCTCCAAGGACCTCGCGGCCGGTCTGAAGGACGCCAAGGAGGGCAGCGGCGAACTGGCGGGCGGCGTCAAGAAGCTCGACAAGGGCGCGGGAGACCTGGAGAAGGGCTCGCGGCAGGTCTCCGCGGGCACGCAGTCGCTGGCCGACAAGGTCAACGGGGCGGCGGGGGCCCTGAGTCCGTATCTGAAGGACAACGGCGCGACGATCGCCGACACGGCCCGCCTGGTCGCCGACTCGTCCGGGGCGATGCGCGGCAACCTCGACGCCCTGGTGAAGGGCGCGCCGCTCGCGGCGACCGCCGCCCACGAGGCGTCCGCCGACCTGGCGGATCTCTACCGGACCCGCTGCGAGGAGGCCGACGAACCCGACGCGACCGCCTGCCCGCCGCTGGAGCGGGCCAGGACGGCGGCCGCGGACGCGGCCCGGGTGGCCGACGACGTCAACGCCCTCGTCAAGGACAACAGCGGCGATCTGACGAAGCTCGACGGACGGCTCGCGAAGCTCCAGGAGCAGGCGGACGCCCTCGCGAGGCGGGCCCCTCATCTGAAGGACGACCTCAAGACGGCCGTCGCCAAGATCAACCAGCTCAACTCCGGTGCCAAGAAGGTCGCCAAGGGCGCCGACGAACTGCACACCGGGCTCACCACCGCCAAGAAGGGCTCCACCGACCTGGACGCCGGGGTGGAGAAGCTCGGAGCGGGCGCGACCAGCCTGGACGGCGGTCTCTTCAAGCTCGCCGACGGCTCCTCCGAGCTGGCCGCCGGACTGGGCGACGGCGTCGGCAAGATCCCGGACTACGGCAAGAACGACCGCGACCTCCGTACGGAGGTGATGGCCGACCCCGTCCAGCTCGCCTCCCGCTCCACCCACGAGGCGCCCAACTACGGCACCGGCTTCGCCCCTTACTTCATCCCGCTCTCCCTCTGGGTCGGCGCGATGGTGGCGTACATGCTGATCCAGCCGCTCAACCGGCGCGCCCTCGCCGCCGGTGCCCCCGCGTGGCGGATCGCCGTCGCGGGCTGGCTCCCGGTGGTGGGCATCGGCCTGCTCCAGGTCGGCGCGCTCATGGCCGTACTGCACTGGGGACTCGGCCTCCAGCTGACCCGCGCCGCCGGTACGGTCGGCTTCCTCGCCCTGGTCACCTGCTGCTTCGCCGCCGTCGTGCAGTGGCTGAACGCCCGCTTCGGCGCGGCGGGCCGGATCCTCGTCCTCGCCGTGCTGATGCTGCAGCTGACGTCGGCGGGCGGCACGTACCCCGTGCAGACGAGCCCCGGCTTCTTCAACGCCATCCACCCCTTCCTGCCGATGAGTTACGTGGTGGAGTCGCTGCGCGTCCTCATCACGGGCGGCGGGCTCGGGCCGGTGTGGCAGGGCTGCGCCGTACTCGCGGCGTTCACCGCGGGCGCGCTGGCCCTGACCGCCGTCTCCGCGCGCCGCGGGCAGGTGTGGACCGTGGACCGGCTCCATCCCGAATTGAGCCTGTGAGTCGGACCCGTACCCCGATACCTGTGAGAATCGGGCGCATGGACAGGAGCAGCACCCGCCGCCAGGCCACCCGACAGAAGCTCTACGAGGCCGCGGTGACGCTCATCGCCGAACAGGGCTTCTCGGCGACGACCGTGGACGAGATCGCCGAACGCGCCGGAGTCGCCAAGGGCACGGTCTACTACAACTTCAAGAGCAAGACCGAGCTGTTCGAGGAGCTTCTGCGGCACGGCGTCGGTCTGCTGACCGCCTCCCTCCAGGCCGCGGCCGACGAGACGGCGCAGCGCGACGGGACGAGCGTCGAGGCGCTGGACGCCATGATCCGGGCGGGGCTCGCCTTCATCGACCGCTATCCGGCCTTCACCCAGCTGTACGTGGCCGAGCTGTGGCGCACCAACCGCGCGTGGCAGTCCACGCTGTTGGTGGTGCGTCAGCAGGCCGTCGCCGTCGTGGAGAAGGTGCTCCGGGAGGGGATCGACGGCGGCGAGCTGAGCCGGGAGATCGACATCCCGCTGACGGCCGCGGCGCTGGTGGGGATGGTGCTGGTGGCGGCTCTGGACTGGCAGGCGTTCCAGCCGGAGCGGTCGCTCGACGACGTGCACTCGGCGCTCTCGCTGTTGCTGCACGGGCGGGTCGGCGGAGAGTGAAGGCGGCGGGAGCGGCGAACGAAGGCGGCCGGACCGGCACAGGGAAATGCGCCGCTCCGGTCGGGCTTCCTCACTCCAGGCC
>NZ_JBHUZM010000092.1:0-30686 GCF_042667665.1 Streptomyces sp. NPDC057307
GGTGCACCACCGTCCGGTGGTGCACGGCCAGTCCTGCGTTGCGTGCCCCCACCTCGCGACGCATCGCGATCACAGGGAGGGCGGTCGTCCCGGAACGCCGTAGCACCCGGCCCCGGGACGACCGTCAGACGTCAGACGTCAGATGTCAGGCATCAGACGTCAGGGCGGGCAGCACGACGAGCTTGCCGCAGGTGTGCAGCCCGACCAGGTCGGTGAACGCCTTCGCCCCCTCCCCCAACGGGTAGCGGCGGATACCCGGCAGCGGCACCGATCCCTCGACGGTCTGCCGGATCAGATCCGCCATGTCACCGGGCTGGGTGGCCGCGTAGATGATCTTGACTGTGAGGTCTTCGCGGAAGGTCGCACCCTGTGGGCTCGTGTACGAGACGGTCATGACCCGCCCGCCGGAGCGCACGGCCCGCCCGACCACGTCGATGAGGGTGTCGCCGAGGGCGAGGTTGATCACGCCGTCGACACCGTCCGGGCTGTACTTCAGTGCCTCGTCGGCGATGTCGCCGGCCCTGTAGTCGATCACTTCGTGGGCACCGCGGTCCCGGATGTACTGCTGGTCCTCGGCCATGGCCGTGGCGATCACCCTGACACCGGCGGAGACCAGGAGCGGCACCACCACGTTCCCGACGCCGCCGGTCGCGCCGATGACCAGCACGGTGTCACCGGCCTTGAACTCACCGGCCCGGACCGCGGAGATGGCCGTCAGCCCGGCCATCGGCAGACCGGCCGCCCGCTCGGCGTCCAATTCGGCGGGGCGCGGCGCGATCACGGGTGAGTCCGCCTCGAAAACCGCGTACTCGGCGAGTGTGCCCGTCGTCAGCGAAGGCGGTTCGGAGAAGATCCGTACGCGCTCGATGGTGCAGCGCGGAAATGCCACGCCGAAGACCTCGTCTCCCACGGAGTACCGCGTGACGCCCTCGCCAAGCCCACTCACCGTACCGGAGAAGTCATTTCCCAGGATCTGCGGAAATTCCATGGGGATCGACTCTCGGAGATCACCGCTCACCAAGTGCATATCCAGCGGGTTCACAGCTGCGGTCCGGATACGGACCTGAATCTGTCCGGGTCCCGCCACAGGAATGTCGATCCGTCGTACGGAGAACTTTTCAGGTCGGCAGTAATCCTCGGCGACAACCGCCGTCATGGTGCCCGTCACGCCTTCCGAACCGGTCACAACTACCCCCTCGTCCTGGGAATTTCCCACTGCCGCGAGTCTAGTGTGATTCCGCATGGAGCAACAGAAGCCACCCCTTTTCCGGAACGTATGGAAATCAACGAGAACGGAGAGCGCAAAGGTCGGGTGTGAACTCCGAAGCCCCTTGCGACAAATCCGCAAGGGGCTTCGGCCGAACAGCGCGCCGGGGGGAGTCCGCGCTGGTCAGGCTTTCGCGATCTGCACGACACGCTTGCCGCGGCTGTGGCCGGTTTCCACCGACCGATGGGCTTCCGCGATGGCGTCCATCGGGTAGATCCGCTCGACTTGGGGACGCAGTTCGCCGCTCTCGACGAGGCGGGTGAGTTCTTCGAGATCGGCACGGCGCGGCTTCAACTGGGCGACGCCCACCCGCGCTCCCGGCTTGATGATCGAAGCCATCGCGCCGGCCATGCCCTTCATCGCGAAGGTCACGATCCGTCCGCCGGTGCGGACGCGCTTGCGGTAGATGTCCAGCTCGGCGCCGTACAGGTCGACAATCGCGTCGAACTCCCCTGCCGAGGCGAGGTCTTCGAGCTTGGCGTAGTCGTACGTCTCCTTGGCGCCCAGTCCGGTGAGGAAGTCGGCGTTGCCCGCGCTGGACACGGTAGCGACGACGGCGCCCCTGGCGGCGGCGATCTGCACGATGGTGCTGCCGATGCCGCCGCTCGCGCCCACCACGAGCAGCCGCTCGGCCGATGCGAGGCGGACCGCGCGGAGTGCCGTGAGCGCGGTCGACCCGACGGTGGGCAGAGCCGCCGCCGTCACGAGGTCGATCGTGGTGGGTGCGAGTGCGAACTGCGCCTCCTTCACCGTGATGTACTCGGCGGAGGTGGCGGCGTTCAGACCGTAGACAAGGCCCCAGACGTGCTCGCCGATGAGGTTTTCGTCGACCTTGGCGCCCACGGCGACGATCGTGCCGGCGAAGTCCTCACCCGTGCCCTTCGGGAAGCGGAACCCGCTCATGACCTTCATCCTGCCCGAACGCACCAGCGCTTCGGCGGGGTTGACGCTCGTCGCGCGGACCTTGAGGAGAACCGTCCCGGGGCCCGGCGTGGGTACCGGGACCTCCTGGACCGTCAGGACCTCGGGCGGTCCGTAACGCTCGTACCGCACCGCGCGCATCGTCGTAGCCCGCACTTCGGTCACCCGTCTCCACTATCGGGGCGCCGGCAGTCCGGCGCCGACTTCCCTGATCGCGCGCTGGAGCAGCGAGCGATACGACGTGCTCTCGTGGTTGTCCAGCCAGAACTGGAGCGCGGCTCGTACCGCGCCGACCGCCGCGCAGGCTGCCAGCCGGGGAAACAGTTCACTCCGTGGATCCGTGCCGGTGCGGTCGGCGATCGCCGCGACCAGGTCGCCCTCCAGCGAGGCGTAGGCGCGGAGATACTCGGCTTCGAGCGAGGGGACGCCTTTGATGAGCTGCACCCACTGCCGCCACTGGTCCAGTTCGTCCTCCGGCGGCACGAGGGCGACGACCGACTCGCTGATGACGTCCCACAGGGGCTCGTCGGTGGAGTGAGCGGCGATGGCCTGACTGAAGCCCCGCACACGCGCGGTGATCAGGGAGACGATCGCCTCTTCCTTGCTGGAGAAGTAGTTGTTGAAGGTCCGCGGCGAGACCCCGGCCTCTGCCGCGATCCCCTCGACCCGCACCTGACTGAAACCATGCTCGACGGCGAGCCTGAGTGCCACTTCGCTCAGGGCTGCCCTCGTGGCCATCTTTTTTCTCTCCCTCAGCGCGATGGGAGACTCCGATCCACTTGCCATGACTCCAAGTTACAGCAATATTGCGGACCGCGCAAATTTACGGACCTCGCAACTTATTCAAGGTCATGAGAGGTCCGTGGGGAGGACACAAGGCAGTGTGCCTGGTCAGGAGGGTGAGCTACGTTCCTCCGGTCAACCGATCTGCTGGACAGGTCGGGAGCCTGGGACTTCCGCTGCGGCGTCATGCTTGCCCACCGTGGCCGCGTCGAACTGCCCTGGCTGGCAGATGTCACCGACGGCCCTCACCCGCCGGCGCGGCTCACGGGCCGGTGTGGGTGAACGTGGCCCAGACCAGGGGGCGATCGGCTCGTTCGCGCAGGCGCCGCACCGCCTCGTGGAGCGCGGCGCTCGGCTCCGTGCCCGATGCGAGGGCTTCGTACACGTCATCCGCCAGTTCTGCGTTGTACGCGTCGTCGACGAACCACTGAGCCGCGAACGAGTGCTGGAATCCGGCCATGTGCAGGGCTCCGGCAAGGTGTGCGATCTCATCCGGGAGTTCGAAGCTGCCCCTGGCGCTCTCACACGCCGACAGGAATGCGAGTTCGGCGTTCTCCAGACGGAGTTTGGCCAGATCGGCCAGGCGCAGTGGGCCCAGTTGCTGGTGGTCGTGGCAGAACAGCGCCGCTTCGCCCGGTACACGGGGATCCTGGCCGGCATGACCGGCGAAATGGAGGTACGCGCTTCCGGGTAACTCGGCCATGACAGCCGAGCGGGTCGCTTGCTCGCCGGTGAGCAGGACGCTGTTGGGCCCCGCGTGGCGCAGGGCGCGTTCCGCCTCGGCGTGTGCGTGGGGCAGGGGTGCGAGCCCGGGAGTGACTGGCAGCCCGACGCTGAGCATGCGTGCCCGACCCACCGGCGGACCCGTACGTCTACGTGCGGCGACCAGGGCGCTCACCGTAGGTGTGTACGAACTCGTCACCCGGTCGAGCAGGTTGCGTGACGGTTCTCGGGAGTCCGGGCGGTGATGGCCCGCGGCGTGCAGTGGCAGGAAGGCCAGGCTACCGACGGGGCACCACCAGATATGCGGCCGTTCCGTGCCCGCACCGGGCTTCTCGATGTCGAGGACGGCCAGGACGGGTTCGGCGACACGGTCCCAGAGCAGTTCGAGGACGGTCCGCAGGCGCAGGTCTGCCCGCCATGCGCCGGCCGCCGATTCCTGGGACCGGCCCAGCGAGTCCAGGAACTGGAGTGCGGGTTCGGTGAAACTCGCGTCCGTCGTGGTCAGCTCCGGCAGGGGCACCACGGTGAGTCCAGACCGGTCCAGTACGAGGGCATCGCTGCGCCACGGGCTGGAGTTGACGACTACGACGGGTCCTCGTGCCCCGGCCGGTAGAAGCTCATCGATGCGAGGTCCCCGCAGGAGGGCGGTCATGCCGGGCAGTGCTCGGGCGCGCTCCAGCAGTTGGTCCCATCTGGCCGCCAGGCCGCGTCGTTCCTCGGCGGCTCTGCCGCGCTCCTGAGCCGCGGCCCATGGGCTCTCCGCGGCGAGTCCGGTCCGCTCCTCGCGGGGCAGGTCCAAGGCCGCGCGCACCGCGCGCATTTCGGCGGCGAGTGCGGGATCCCTCTCTTTGAGTCTCGTCAGTTCGTCGGTGGCAGAGCCGGCCTGGGCCAGCAGCATCCCGCGGGCCTGTTCCAGTAGTTCCAGGGCCCGTTCGGGCCTGCCGACGGCCAGGGCTGCCGCCGCCGCTTCACCTGGCAGGTCTCGTATCCAGGCCACTTCGCCGATGCTGCTGCGCCAGCTCAGGCCGTGCCAGGCCAGCAGAGGCAGCAGGGCGACGGCCGACTCGTACGCGGTGAGCGCGTCCGGCCAGTCGTCGGATTCCGCGGCCGTGAGCCCCCAGCCCCGGCACGCCAGGAATCGAACGCGCACCGGGGCGGTCGTATCGTCTGCGACCTCGCGGAACGTCCGGACGGCCTCGGCGGCGAAGTAGCGGTCGCCGGTGACGGTGAATGCGCTCCTCAGCTTTGAGGCGTGTCCACTCAGAAAGTGGGTCCGTAGCGGATGGTCGGGCGCTGCCTCCCGTACAGCCCGGAGCGAGGCCCATGCGGAACGCGCCAAGTCCTGAACGTTGTTGTCGCGCTCCGCGCGGGCTTCCAGGGAGGCGGAGAGAGCGGAACGGCATTCCGGGCGGCGTACATGCTTCCTGGGCAGGAGCTTCAGCCCGTCTTCGGCAGCGCTTATCGCCTCGTCGAGATCGCTCGGTGTTTCACCGATGACTGCTCGCAGGTACAGACACTGGCTGAGTTGGGTCAGCGCGGCGCCTCGGCTCACGCGGTTGGCACCGCCGGCGTGGGCGAGTTCGGTCGAAATGGTGATCGCTTCGTCGATGTCGGCCCGGTCCCGAGTGCGGACGTACCGCGCCCTCAGGCCCATCGCGAGATTCCCACGGAGTACGGAGCGGTCCGCCATCTCCGTGACGGTGTCGGCCGCCGCACGCAACCGTGTGATCCCCTCGTCGGCGTACTCCACGGATCCGTACCGCTCCGACGTGGTGAGCAAGGCGGCGCCGAGCGCGATCTCAGCCTCGGGACCGGCCGCGTCGGCCGCTTGACGGCCTGCTGAAAGTGCCGTACCCACTTCCTCGGCCGGTCCGGAGCGTGGTCCGGACGTCACACCCCAGGTCAGCCTCGCGATGTCACTCTCCGCCAGGTGGAAGACTCGCTGCGGATCGTCCTCCGGAAGCAGGTGCGCCGCCTCCTCCCTCAGGGCGGTGCCTTCGTGGAGGTCGGCCGACCGGCCGGTGTATTGGTGCCGATCCATGAGTACCAGGCTCAAAATGTAGGCGGATTCCGACCTGGCGAACGGGTCACTGGTGGGCACTGCCCGGGCCTGACGGGCGAGGGCCAGCGCGCGTTCGAGGTCGGGGAGCGCCTGTGTGCGCTGGTACCGGGCCATGTGCACCTTGGCCAGAAAACTCAGAGCGAAGACTCGGAGTGGGGCGTCCCGCGGCAGCTCCCCGAGCAGCCGTCGCAGCACCACAGTGGCTTCGTGCCCTGACCGCTCGTCGCCGGCGGCGAAAAGGCGGGCCATCAGGCCGCGGGCCAGCGGGGCGAGAAGGTCCACCGCCGCCACCTCGGCGCTCTTGCCGGCCGCCTCACCCACCCGCAGTGCGATACGCAGTGCGCGGATACTTCCGTCCAGATCCTCGGTGGTGGCGCGGGCCTCGAACCTCTCCCACAAGGCCATTCCGAGGTTGAACTGAAGCGTGAGTAGTTCAGGGCCGTCCTGCACCATGCCTACGGCGGTTTCGGAGAGGTCGACGGCCAGATCCAGGTCCTGCGGCGCTCCCGCCCCTGCCTCCAGGCGCAGCCGCAGGCCGTAACCGAGGTTGGACAGGACGGCCGGATGCCGGGGGTGCCCCGGGGCGAATTCCTGTCGTGCCTCCTCCCAGCAGGCGACCATCTCCTGTGCGGCGGACGGGTCCCGCGTGCTCTTCCACCGGGCTTCGGCATGGGCGGAGCGGACCCGATAGGCGGTGAACCCTTCCGGGTCGGCAGGGTCCACCGGGCACAGGCCGCGCAGTTCCTCCAGCAATCCGTCGGGGACCGCGACCGGGTCGAGGACGGCGAGGGCGGAGAACGCACGCTGTGCGCCGAGAAGATCCGTCCGCCCCCGTTCCGGACCCAGCACCAGCCCGCGCAGATAGTGGAAGTGGCCGAGGCTCGCCAAGGGCTGCGCACCGACAGCGCGGCCGGTCTTCGCGATCAGCCTGCCGAGGCCAACGGCCTTCCAGTACGTCCGTGGACGGAGCAGCGCCGAAGGATCGTCCGCCTCCAGGGCCTTCTCCACGTCATCGGCCAGCGATGCGGCGAGCCGCTCGGCCTTGTCCCCACCGTGCAACGCTTCCCCCTCGCGCTGCTTCACTCCCGCCTTCATGATGGGACGTCACATCACCTGCCGCAAGGGGGGCCGAGCACCGTGACCGGAAGGCAGGAGGAGCGCGACCGGCTCGATCTGGCCGGCTTCTGCAGGGACATCGCGGCTCTGCGCAGGGTGGCGGAGGAAGAGGGACTGAGCGCCGAACTCGAGTCAGCTGTCGAGGCGTTGCGCCGCGGCGAGCCGCTGAGGCCGCACCTGACCCGCCTCGGGTTGGAGTACGACGGGACACGACCGTCGAGGCAGGGGCCTCTCGCGACGCCTCCGGCTCAGCCGCCGATGAACCTGCCCGGCATAGGGGGCGGGCACACCGCGGTGGGCGTCTACCGCTGCCCGGCCGCTCGTTGCGCGCGTCGGGAACAGCCGCAGCCGGGCGATGACTTGCCGATGTGCCGGGTGTACGCCCAGCCTCTGACGTTCGGCTGAAGGGGCGGCCGCGATGAGCACGATGGTGACCGAACTGGGCAAGCGGGTCGTCGACCGGTGGGCAACCCTCTTGGTGCTGCCGGGATTGCTGTTCGTGGCGGGGGCGTGGGCCGCGCGGGAACTGGGACACACAGGGTTCGCCGATGTCGGGCAGGTGGAACGAGCTCTGGACGCGTTGGCGGACGCGGTGTCGAAGGACCCCGCACGGCTGGCTGTCGGCGCCGTTGTCCTGCCACTGTTGTCGGCGGGCGCCGGGCTTGCCGCACAGGCATGCTCGACCGGGGTGAGCCGACTCTGGTTCGGCCCATGGCCCCGATGGCTCGCCCGACCCGAGCGACGATTGACGGATCACCGGGCCCGGCTTTGGCGGGCACGGGCAGACGCCTATCAGGCCGCAGTCGCGCGCGGGGCGGAGCAGAGCGAACTCGACGTCCTGGCAGCCAGCAGGAACGATCTCGGGCTCGGGCCTCCGCAGCGCCCGACCTGGCCGGCCGACCGCATGGCAGCCGTGGAGTCCCGGGTCTGGGCCTGGTATCGGGTGGATGTGGCCTTCGCGTGGCCGCGCCTGTGGCTGCTGCTGTCCGTCGAGGAACAGGACGCGCTGCGCGGTGCGCACGACCGGGTCAACGCGGCGCTCGCCCTGGCCGGCTGGGGGTACTCACCGTCGTACTGAGCGCATGGTGGTGGCCCGCCGTCCTGGTCGGCCTCGCTCTCCTCGCCTACTCCCTGCTTCGCGTACGGACGACCACGGACGCTCTCGCACACCTGGTGGAAGCCGCCTTCGACCTGCACACGGCACATCTCGCCGAGGCTCTGCGCCTGGAAGTTCCCCCTGGTCCTTTCCCGCTCGACGTGGGCCTTCGTCTGACCGCGCTCCTGCGCAAGCACACCTGAACCTGCGGGCGTGGGTGCGGACGGACGTGGGTGTGAACAGGCGTGGGCGGCGGCTGTCTGCCCCCTGCGGCGGCGGCGGACCAAGATCGATTGTCAGTGGTGGGTGAGAGAATAAGTACATCGAGCCGGAAAGAGGGGGAGCTTTTCATGTCCGGAACTCAGAACTACATCAACCACGTTGCTCTCGTGCTGGACGCCAGTTCGTCCATGTCGCACCTGAGCGGCAAGGTCGTCGAGGTCGCCGACCAGCAGATCGCCTATCTGGCCCGCCGGTCCAAGGAGTTGGACCAGGAAACGCGCGTCACGGTGTACGTCTTCGCGAACAAGGTGGAGTGCGTCGTCTACGACAAGGACGTGCTGCGGATGCCGTCCCTCAAGCAGCTCTACCGGGCCGGCGGTATGACGGCTCTGCTCGCGGCCACGCTGAAGTCGCAGAACGAGCTGGCGCAGACCGCTCAACTCTACGGCGACCACAGCTTCCTGACGTTCGTCCTGACCGACGGACAGGAGAACGCGAGTCACCGCTGCCCCGACGCCCCCAGCACCGATCCGCGGGAACTGGTGCAGGCCGTGTCCACGCTGACCCGGACGCAGGCGGACAACTGGACGCTGGCCGTCCTGGTGCCGGACCAGATGGGCAAGCGGGAGGCCATGCAGTGCGGCTTCCCCAAGGACAACATCGCCATCTGGGACGCCACGAGTACGCAGGGTCTGGAAGAGGCCGGGCAGGTCATTCAGCAGGCGACCGAGAACTTCATGGTGGGCCGCGCGAAGGGCATCCGCGGGTCGCGCGCGGTGTTCTCCACCGGTGCCGACGCCGTGAACAAGGACACCATAGAAGCAGCCGGCCTCACCCCGGTGAAGCCGTCCGCGTACCAGCTGATTCCGGTCGCTCGCGAAGCGGGAATCCGGGACTGGGTCACCGAGTGCGGACACGCCTACCGCACCGGCTGCGCGTTCTACCAGCTCAGCAAGTCGGAGAAGGTCCAGGCGGCGAAGCAGATCGCGGTGCTTGAGAAGAAGACGGACCGCGTCTACACCGGACCGGCAGCCCGATCTCTGCTCGGCCTGCCCGCCGCCGAGGTGCGCGTCAAGCCGGACCACAACGACGACTTCACCATCTTCGTCCAAAGCACCAGCGTCAACCGCAAGCTCGTCCCCCACACCCGGCTGCTGCTCATGATCTGAGGCCCGTTTCCCGGGAAAGCTCCGCCGGCCCAACCGGCGGGGCTCTTCCGGGCTTGTGGCGGTGGCCGAGCTGCTCCTGGTCCCCGGCGGCCCGGGGCTTCTCGGCCTGGCCGCACGGGTCGCGGACCGCTGAGGCAGACGAGACGCTCGTCCCGGTGGCCGCTCCGCGAGCACCACCGACCACCGACGCCGGGGCCCGCGACCTCGCGCGGCACCATGACCACCCACCGCCCGGATCCCTGTCCCCGCCCGTGGAAGGGAATCCGAGCGGCCGACGTCGGCGGCCAAGGGCAGCCGCGTGCGCGGACGGTCAGCCCTTGATCGTGAATCCCGCCCGCAGCAGCGACTCCTCACGGGAGGACGGACCGACCAGCAGTTCGAAGGCACCGGCCTCGACGACCCGCTCGCCCTGCGCGTCCACCAGCGTGCACGCGGCGACCGGCAGCTCGATCAGGACCTCACGGGACTCACCCGGTGCGAGCGACACCTGCTGATAGGTCTTCAGCTCCTTCTCCGCCCAGGTCACCGAGGTGACGGTGTCGCTGACATAGACCTGCACGGTTTCCAGGACAGGGCGCGTGCCGGTGTTGGAGACCGTGAGCCGTGCGTGGAGCGAGTCGCCCGTTCCCACCTCCGCGACGGGGATCTCCAGGTCCGCGTACTCGACGGTCGTGTAACTCAGGCCCTCACCGAAGACGAAGGCCGGACTCTGCGTCAGATCCGCGTAACGGCTGCCGTGCTGACCACGCACCTGGTTGTAGTACGTGGGCTGTTGCCCGGCGTGGCGGGCGAAGGAGATCGGCAGACGGCCGGTCGGCTCGACGAGGCCGAGGAGCAGCTCGGCGACCGCCCGGCCGCCGAGCATGCCGGGGTTGAAGGCGTGCACGATCGCCGCGGCGCCGTGCGCCGACGGCGGCAGGATCAACGGTTTGGAGCTGATGGTCACGACCACCAGTGGCTTGCCGGTCGCGGCGAGCGCGTCGAGGAGGGCGACCTGTCCCCCGACGAGTTCCAGAGTTGCCGTCGACCTGCCCTCCCCCACCAGTTCGATACGGTCTCCGACGACGGCGACGACGTAGTCCGCGGCCTCCGCGTGCGCCACGGCTTCGGCGATCAGCGCCGTCGAGGGCTCCGCGGGGACGACGACCTCGGGACGGGGCTGCCCGTCAAGGAAGAACGCGCCTTCCGGGTCGGCGTCGACGGTGAGGATGTCCGCGCCGCGGGCGTACGACACGTCCCAGCCCTCGGGGACCTGGGCGCGAAGCCCTTCGAGGACCGTTGTGATCATCGCGCGCGGCTGCCCGTCGGGAAGCCAGTCGGCCTGGCCCGAGGAGCCCGCCCAGTCGCCGAGTTGGGTCTGGGCGTCGTCGGCGTTGGGACCGATGACGGCGACCGTACGCGGCGTGGTGTCCGCGCCGGCGACGGCCCGGCCCTCGTGATCCGCCTCGAATCCCCCCGCCAGGGGCAGGGTGCCGTTGTTGGTGAGCAGGACGAGCGAGCGCCGGGCCGTCTCCAGGTTCAGCGCGGCGTGCTCGGCGCTGCCGATCACCTCGGCCTGGCGGGCGCGGTCGGGACGGCGTGGCTCCTCGAACAGCCCGAGTTCGAACTTGAGAGTCAGGACGCGGCGGACGGCCTTGTCGATCTCCGCCTCGTCGAGCATGCCCCGCTCGACCGCCTCCTGCGCGCCGCCGAAGAACTTCGGCGTCGTCATCACCATGTCGTTGCCCGCGCGGACCGCCGCCGCGGCGGCGTGTGCGTAGTCGCTGTGGATCCGCTGCTCCCACACCATGCGGCCGACGTTGTCCCAGTCGGTCACGAGTGTGCCTGTGTAACCCCACTCGCCGCGCAGTACGTCGTTGAGCAGCCAGTGGTTGACCGTGATCGGGACACCGTCCATGGACTGGTATCCGAGCATGAACGTACGGCATCCTTCGCGGGCTACGCGTTCGAAGGGAGGCAGGAACCAGGAGCGCAGCTTGCGTCGGGAGATATCGGCCTCGCTGGCGTCCCGGCCGCCCTGGGTCTCGGAGTATCCCGCGAAGTGCTTGGCGCAGGCGAGGATCGCTGTCGGGTCCCCGAGCCCGTCGCCCTGGTAGCCGCGGACCATGGCGGAGGCCAACTCGCCGATGAGGAAGGGGTCTTCGCCGAAGGTCTCACTGACGCGGCCCCATCGCAGGTCGCGTGCGATGCACAGCACGGGTGAGAACGTCCAGTGCACGCCGGTCGCCGCGACTTCCACCGCCGTCGCTCTGGCCACCCGCTCAAGGAGGGCCGGGTCCCAGGTCGCCGCCATGCCCAGCTGGGTGGGGTAGATCGTCGCGCCCTCCCAGAAGGAGTGGCCGTGGATGCAGTCCTCGGCCACCAGCAGCGGGATGCGCAGCCGGGAGTTCTCGGTGAGTTCGGCCGCTTCGAGGACGCGTTCGGGCGAGGCGTGGAGGATGGATCCCGCGTGCATGTCCGCGACGTGGTGTACGCCCTCTTTGGCGTTCAACTGCAGCATCTGGCCGATCTTCTCGGGCAGTGTCATACGGCCGACGAGGTCGTCGACCCGTTCGGTGATGGTCAGTTCGGGGTCGAGATAGGGCGGAGAGGACGGCACAGGTTTCCTTTCACGGCTTTCGGTGGGATGCGCGGGAGACGGAGCGGTGTCGGGCCGGCCCTTCACCCGCGCGCCGGGCGGCCGTGCGCGGCCCGGCCTCGAACGAGCGGGTGCCGGTGGGGAATCGCGCGGGAGGGCCGTGGGCGACAGGCCGTCGGCCGGCCCGGGGGCGGCGTCGGGTGTGAACTCCCGGGCGGGCGGCGGGCGGCAGGCAGCGGCGGAGTTGGGAAGGGCATACGCCAAGTCTTAGCCCACGGCGTGCCGGGAGCGGCTCATGACGGCGATGCCGGCGGTCGCCACGAGGCCGTAAAGGGCCGGTGCGAGGAACACGTGCGGCAGTCCGAGCAGGCCCACGCCGAGGCTGCCCGTCAGCCCGCCGAGCGCGCTGGCGAGGGCGGTGGAGCTCATGAAGACGGCCGAGGCGGTCGCGACGGCTTCGGGCAGCAGCCGTTGGGCGACGATGATTCCCAGTGCGGCGAAGACGCCCCACACCCCGCCCATGAGGATCTGTCCGGCGAACATGCCGGCGGCGCTGCCGGTGAGGGCGAAGCAGAGGTTCGCTCCTACGCCGAAGGCGGCGGCGAGGACCATCAGGCGCATCATGCCGATTCGGCGTGCGACGACCACGGCCACCGGCATCAGGATCAGTTCCACGAAGGGCTGGATGCCGATCACCGCTCCGCTGACCGCCGTCGGCAGACGCATGTCGTCGTGCATGTAGATCGTCAGGTAGCCGTACTTGATCGGTTCTCCCGCGTAGACCAGCACGTAGAGCCCGGTGAAGGCGAGCAGGGGCAGCATGGCCCGGATTCCCGGGCTCCGTCCGGCGTGCTCGGCCGGGGTCCGCGGCTGCGGTGCGGCTGTGTTCGTGAGGTCGGGTCGTGCCAGGCGGGTGCCGGCGAAGCCCATGGGAGCGATCTGCGCGAGGGTGCACACTCCGGTGGCCACGAACATCGCGCGCGGTCCGGCGGCGGTGGCCAGCAGGGAGCCCGCGACCGGGCCCACGATCCATCCCGCCGTCAGCGCCATGCGTACGATCGAGACGACCCCGTCACCGACGGGGCTCGCGGTCGCCCGCAGGTCGTCGTGGACGGCGGCGAAGAGCTGGGACCCGGCGGCGCCGGAGAAGGCGAGGACCACCGTACTGATCACGAACGGCATCCACACCTGGTCCGACAGGGCCATGGCGGACCAGCCGAGGAATCCCGTCAGGGCGCAGAGCCTGAAGAACCCGAGCCG
Organism: Streptomyces sp. NPDC057307; assembly: GCF_042667665.1. NCBI lineage: Bacteria > Bacillati > Actinomycetota > Actinomycetes > Kitasatosporales > Streptomycetaceae > Streptomyces > Streptomyces sp. NPDC057307. The sequence continues at coordinate 13,198 of NZ_JBHUZM010000092.1, forward strand.
TCTGCCCGTACGGTCCGAGCGTGCGCCGATGAGATATCCGGCGACGGGGGCCGTGAGGCTCGTGAGGTAGTACAGGCCGGCCGTGGTCAGCGAGACGTGCAGCTCGTCCACCAGGAAGAGGGTGATCTGCGGGGCGGCGGCCGAGGTGCCGAGCCCGGACAGGAACAGCGCGAGGGTCGCCCCGCGGTAGAGCGGTGAGTCCCCCACCGTCCGTATCGCGGACGGAGCGGCCGCGCCGCCGTCGGCGGCGAGTGCTCGTGACAAGACAGGCCCCCGGGAGATCAAACGTGCGAGGCCATTCAACGTATCTTCGAACACTCAGCACATCAATAGTGTTTCTAGTCCCCTCTTTGGATCAGACTTCCTGTTCGCTTTGCTCTCGGCATCCGCGCGCGCCGACGGGTCATCGGCCTGCCTCGCGGTAGGCGAGTCCGGACGCGTTGGGGGTCGCGCCGTTGTAGAGCCCGGTTCGGCTGGTCTCGGTGGAGAGGGTGAACCAGGAGTAGCGCTCCACGTACGGCTGGCTCTCCAGCATCGCCGTCGACGAGCGGATGAAGGCGGTCTGTTCCTGCTCGCTGGGGTAGCGGGGTGTGGAGCCGGAGAAGTCGATCAGGGCGTACTCCGTCAGCCAGATCGGCTTCTGGTAGCGGTCGTGGACAGCTTGGAGATAGCCGCGCAACTGCTCGGCGGCGGCTGGGCCGAAGTCGCCGCCGTACCAGTGCAACGGGATGAAGTCGACGCGGTAGCCGCGTGCCGCGGCGCCGGACATGAACCGGTCCAGCCAGCCGCCCGGGGTGTCGCCGCCGTAGGCGACGGAGGGTGCGCCGAGCCGCAGGCCGGTCGACTGCAGGCGCGGCCACAGGTCCAGCGCCTGTTCGACCGTCATATCGGCCTGTGCTGTCATGTCGGGCTCGTTGAAGCCCAGGAGTTGGGTGCCCTGCGCCTTGGCCTGGGCGAGTTCGGCGTCGGTGACCGCACCGGCTCCCCAGATCATCGGTACGAACTCGGTGCCCGCCGGCTTGGCGACGCTGCCCGGGTTCGAGGACCAGCTGTAGTACCAGGACGCACCGAGGTCGGCGAGTGCCTGCGAGGCGCCCGCGACGGAGTTCACGCTCACGCCCTTGCGTGACGACGCGGCGACCTCGGCCTGCGCCGCGGGGCCGAGGAAGGACGCGCACAGCAGAGCCAGCAGCGGCGCGAGGATCATCAGCGGCCGGCGGAAGGGGGACGGGGCGGGCGAGAAGGAAGACGATCCGCTCACGGAGCTGGCTCCAACAGTGTGTGTGGGGGGACTCGGGATACGGCCGGACCTCGGCGTCAGTGGAAGGTGACCGTGAAGCCGCTGCACGCCCGGCACTGGCGCATCACCTGGTTGCCCGGAATCGTGTCCTGTTTCGACCACGCATAGGCTTTGGGGCAGCGGGCGTTGACGGCACCGCTGTAGCTGGTCTGCGCGTCCCGGTTGGGGTTGACGCAGAGCATCGGCGCACCCGTGGCGGGGTCGGAGGTCAGGTTCTCGGGCGGGCAGTACGGGAGCAGGTCGTTGGAGCAGCCCATCTCTTCGCATTCGCCGCCGTTCGGCGGGGGTGCGACGCCGGCCGGGGTGATGGTCACCGGCAGCGACACCGCGTTGACGTAGCTGACGTTGTACCAGGGTGCCAGCCCGTCCGAGGGGTCGAAGTTGAACTCCGCCAGGCTCGCGGGCTGTTCGCCGGTGCTGCAGCGGTCGGCGTACGGCCCGCAGTCGGCGACCTTGCAGTGGAATGTGCTGCCCGACTCGCCGCCGCAGCCCTGCCGCACGAAGAATTTGCCGCGCCAGTGACCGGGTGCGGAAGCCTCCGGGACGGTGATGGTGGCCGACTGTCCGTTGTCGAGCACGGGCAGTCCGGTGAGTACCGCCGATCCATCGGCGTTGACCGTGCTGCCGATCCACACGCGCTGACCGGACTGGTTGGCGAAGGTGACGGTGCGCTCCGCGGCGGTCGCCGCCTGCGCCTCGGGGCCGACGGCTCCGGCCAGCACGCAGGCGAGGGCCAGGAAGAGAGCGGACAGCGCGTGGCGGAAGGCTGACGCCGGACGTGCGCCGGACACGTACCGAAGACCGGGTGATGAACGGACAGCGGCCATGGGGATCGCCTCTCGTGGGGGGGGGATGACGCTGAGAGCCGTGAACATGTTCATGCCATGTAGCGAGGGATCGTCAGCGTACGACACGGAGTGACGACGTGTCACCGTCCCGGCCCTCGGCGCCTCGCGGTCCACCGCGCGCGACAACACGCCGGCGAACGAGGCGCCCGCGCCACCGCAGGGGTGCGGCTGCCCATTCGTGGGGGCAATTCGCCGGGCGCGCACAACCCGTTGGCGTCGCGGCTTGTCGTAGGCGGCATGACGTCTCCCCGTACGGTCTCGGACCGACCCGCCTGGCCGTTCTGTGGGCAGGGGGCGCAGGACCCGGCCGGTGACCCCGTCGGCTGCCGGGGCCGCATCGTCGAGCCCTACCGACGGTGCCTCGCCCACCTGGACGCGGCCGAGCGGCACGACTACCTCAGCCTTCTCGGAGCGGGCAGCGACGTCGACCATCGCGGTACCGCCTTCTCACCGGAGCTGCTGGCCGAACTGTCAGCCGCCGTACTCGCACCGAGAACCGGCCACGTGGTCTACGGCAACGCGGACTTCGAGGGTGCGGTCTTCGCCGGAGCCGGCGTTTCCTTCGACGGAGTGACGTTCTCCGGCCGTGTCTGTTTCGACGGAGCCGACTTCCTCTGCGACTCCACGTTCGAGCGAGCGGCCTTCCCCCAAGGGGTGGGATTACGCCGCGTCAGCTTCTCCGGCCGCGCCGATTTCACAGCGGCCACCTTCGCCGGGCGTGCCGACTTCAGGCAGGGCGTCTTCTCCGGCGAGGCAGATTTCGAGCGGGCGACCTTCTCCGGCGAGACCGACTTCGAGGGTGCCGAGTTATCCGGCCCCGTGAGCTTCCGCCACTCGGCTTTCGCTCGTGAAGTCTCGTTCTCCGGAGCTCGTTTCACGGGAAGCCGGACGCTCTTCGACAGTGTGGAGTTCTCCGGGAACACCTCCTTCGACGGCGCGCGGTTCGCGGAGCGGACCTCCTTCGCGCAGGTGAACTTCTTCGGCCAGGCGGCATTCCGTCACGCGGTGTTCTCCGCCACGAAGACCGACTTCAGCAAGTCCGTGTTCTCGGCCAACGCCGAGTTCGGCGGCGCCGTCTTCTCGCACGACGCCGATTTCCAACGGGTGACGTTCGAGGGTGTGCCGACGCTGGGTCCCTTGATGTGCGCGGGCACATTGAATCTGTCGGGCGCCGTCTTCTCCCTGCCGGTCACCGTGATGGCGGCGGCCCGGACCGTGTTGTGCGGGCGCACCCGGTGGATGGCTACCGCCCTGCTGCGGCTGCGCCACGCGGCGGTGGACCTGACCGACGCGGTCGGGGAGTATCCGCTGGCCGTGGTGACGTATCCCCGCAGATTCACCGACCCGGGAACCGGCGGCATCCTGTGGCCGGTCCAGGAGCCGAGGGACCTCCGGGGGCTGGACGACAAGGTCAAGGTCCGTTCGCTGAGCGGTGTGGACGCGGCCCATGTGTCCCTGACCGACATCGATCTCTCCGGTTGCCGGTTCGCCGGCACCGTCCATCTGGACCAGCTCAGCCTGAAGGGCCGGTGCACGTTCGCCGGCGCCCCGGCAGGGATCAAATGGCGTCCCTGGCCTGTCCGGTGGACACCGCGACGCACCCTGGTGGAGGAACACCACTGGCGCCACCGGTCCGGCCGCCCCGAGTGGAACCGTACGGAGGACGACGCACCGGTCATTGAACCCGCCGCCCTCGCCGCGCAGTACCGCGAGTTGCGCAAGGGCTTCGAGGACGGCAAGAACGAACCCGGCGCGGCCGACTTCTACTACGGCGAGATGGAGATGCGCCGCAACGACCCGTCGACACCCCCGGGCGAACGAGGACTGCTCGCCCTCTACTGGGCCGTCTCCGGTTACGGTCTGCGAGTCTCCCGCTCCATGGGCTGGCTGGTGGTGGCGATGGCGGCCACCGTCCTGGTGATGATGCTGTGGGGTCTCGCGGGGAACGAGCCGAAGCCGCTGACCACCGGCACTCAGGCTCGGCCGGGTCAGGCGGTCGAGCTCCGCACGGAGACGCCGGATCCCGTGAACCCCGAGGGTCCACTGCTCTCGCGGCTGTCGACGGAGCGGTTCGAGAAGTCGCTGAGGATCGTCGTCAACTCCGTCGTCTTCCGCTCCGGCGGACAGGAACTGACCACGGCGGGCACCTACTTCGAGATGGGCGCCCGCCTGGGTGAACCGGTCCTCCTCGGGCTCTCCGTCCTCGCTCTGCGAGGCCGCGTCAAACGCTGATCGTCGTGTTCACGCGTACGTCGACGCCCACGACCCCCGCACCACAACCCGACAGTCCCGCACCACACCCCCACAGCCCCGCAACAACCCCACAGCCCCTCAACGCCGCAACCCCGTCAAGAGGGAGGCGGTCGCGACCACCGGCTGCCAGGATGAGCCGGTGGATCCCTTCACCAGCACGCTTGCCTCGGTGACGAGCGAAGTCATCCGCGAGGCCGCCAGACCTCTCGTGGATCAGGGCCGCAGGGAGTTGGTCCGGCGAAGGATCATGAAACCCGTCGAGGCGGACGCCGTCCTGCAGTCCGTGCCGGGTCCGGACGTGAGTCTGTTCGACGGGCTCGACCTCCTGCGTTCCCTGCCCGCCGGGGTGGCCCCGTCCCACCTCCAACGGGCCGTCAAAGCCAGGGCGTTCAGCGTCTACTCCAGGCAGCTGATGGCCATCGCGCTGTGCGGAGGGACGAAGTCCGACAAGGGCCGGATCGAGAGGGGACTGCGCGGTCACCTCCTCAAGACGCTCGCGCCTGCGGACCGCCCGGATCTGCTCCGTTACTGCGGGCAGTTCTTCACTCTCCTCGATCTCTGCTGCACCGACATCGCGAAAAAGGTGCGTGCTGCCTTCAAGCGCGCCGACCCCACCTACACCTGGGAAAGCCAGCCACTGCTGACGGCGACGGTGGCGACGATCGAGCACAGCGTCTCCGCGATGGAGACGACGGAAGAGGGATCGTGGCAGCAGGAATACGTCACGGCGTTCATCAGAACCTACGAGAGAATCGAGCTTCCTGATTTCGACCTCAGGAAACGTGTCCACTACTCCAAGATCTTCGTGGCGCCGAATTTCGCGATGCTGCAACTCGACGACGAACCGTACGAACCCCGCCGTCCCGGTCGTGGCAAATCCGGCTACCAGACCGGCTTCCACTCACTGGTGACCTCTGTCGGCCACACCGTCGTCCTCGGGGACCCCGGCGCCGGAAAGTCCACGGCCAGTTCGGTCATCGGCTGCCGGTGGAGCGGCGAGGGACGCGGGGTCTGCTACGTCCTGAAGATCAGGAACATCAACTTCACCCGCAGTGGATTCAACCTGGTCAAATCCATCAGGCGCATGATTTCCGAGACGTTCCAGCAGGATGTGTCCGAGCAGAACATATCGAGATCCCTCCTGGACGGCTCCGCACTGGTGGTCTTTGACGGGCTGGACGAATTGGCGGAGACCGTCTCCGGCAGGCTGGTCAGCCACGCGATCGAGGTGGCGAGTCTCGCGTACCCGCTGGCCCGCTTCCTCGTCACCTCGCGCCGGCTCGGGTACACCGCCGTCCAACTGGACCGCGGCATCTTCCACGACTACATCCTCCAGCCGTTCGACGCCGGTCAGGTGGAGTCGTACGCCAGGAAGTGGTTCACCTTCCGCTCCGAAGGATCCGAGAAGCAGCTCAAGAAAGCTGTGACGGACTTCATGGGGGCCAGTGACTCCATTCCGGATCTGCGGGAGAATCCACTGCTGCTCGCGGTCATCTGCCTTCTGCACGCCGGGCACAGCGAATTGCCCCGCAGCAGACCGAAGATCTACCGCAAGTGCGTCGAGCTGCTGCTGAGGACCTGGGACTCGCACAGAGGCATCGGAGAGCACCGGTGGGACCTGGAGGTCTTCGAGCTCGTGCTCGCCGAGATCGCTCATCTGACCCTTTTCGAGCCGAGCCACCGGGCCGGGATGACGGAATCCCAGGTACGTGAGGTCGCGGTGCGGGTACTGCTGCGGGATGCCGTGTCGGACCGGTTCGAGGCGGTCGCTCTCGCCAAAAGGATGATCAACCTGTGCCGGGGGCGGGCCTGGATGTTCACGGACGTCGCCTCCGGATCACCCGACGCCGAGATCTTCTCCTTCACCCACCAGAGTTTCCAGGAGTATTTCGCCGCCAGGCGCCTCGTACTGACGTGTGACACACCGGCGGAGCTGGCTGTGGAGATCGAGAAGTACGTGCTGGACGAGAAGCTGGAGATCTTCTCCCAGATCTGTATGTCCCTGTCCGGGGAGAAATTCGTTTCAGGACCGACCCAGGTCTATTTGCACTGCCTGCGATCGAACGCGGAACGTCCGACGCGCGCGCAAGGAGCGATGCTCGGCTTTCTGTCCAGAACCGCCAATCTGGTCATGCTCAACCGGACCGCGCTGCTGGCACTCGTACGCAAGGTGCTTCGGCACATGGTCAGTGACAGGGGATTCAACGCCCTGCCGGTCCTCTTGCGATCCGACTACCGCAGCCCTCTCGCCCTGCGCCACGTGATCGGCGAGGCGCTGCGGGAGATGTGGCGGGAGGACCAGGCCGATCTGGCGCGCGTCTGCGACTGGACGCCCTGGCTGTGGGAGATCTGCCTGCGCGAAGGGGTCGTCCCGCTCACCGACATGGGGCGCCTCTTCGAGGGATACATGCACAAGATGGTCAGTGAGGAGGACTCCTGCTCGGCCGAGTGGCTCATGAAGTCGCTCCAGGGACGTCGTACGTCCACACCGGACGACCGGGAGATCTGCGTCGGAATCCTGGAAGGCGTGGCGGAGCACATCCGCGCGTACGGCGCCGGCATTCGGACCGAGGACGGCCCCGAGGCTCCCTACGCGCTGTTCGAGAACAACCCGATGGCGGGACTGACGTCGCGTGCGCTGGCACGCCATCAGCAGCTCAGCCCCGATGCGGTGGTGGGTCTCGTGAGTGTGACCATGGCGTTCTGCGAGGTGAGTGCCCACTACCAGCCCGGCGCCATCACCGAGCGGGCCGGGGTGCTCTTCGCGTTCATGGAAGCCAGGCTCAGACGTGAACCGTCTCAGCTCCCGTCAGGAACCGGCAGCCTCCCGCGCGCCGACAAGGCGCGACTCGACCGGTGGTGCCGGCGTGAGGTGAGTTTCTTCGAATGGGTGGACCTGACGGTGGAGACGGGCTGACCTGACGGAGCTTTGGGGGTTCGGCGGGCCGGGTGGGCTGCAATCGCGGGTCGGCCCGTCACTCGTACCGGTACTTCAGCGCATCCGCCTCCCTCTGCTCGATGTCGGCGATCGTCAGCTCCGGCATCCGCAGCTGGGCCAGCGTCACCTCGGCCGAGGCCGGCTGGGCGTCCGCCGGCAGCCACTGCTCCGGCTTCCACGCCCCGCTGCGCAGGAGCGACTTGGGGCAGTGCGGGTAGACCTCCTCGATCCCCAGCACCAGCGCACTGGCCGGCGGCTTGCCCACGGCGGTCAGCTGCGACAGCAGCTCCGGGCGGGTGGAGACACAGGCCCGGCCGTTCACCCTGAGCGTCGTGGTGCGCCCCGGGATGACGAACAGCAGCCCGGCCCGGCCGGTGGCGATGACGTTCTGCAGGGTGTCCAGACGCTTGTTGCCGGTCGCGTCCGGAATCGCCACCGTCCGGGTGTCCAGGACGGCGACGAACCCGGCGGGGCCGCCACGCGGCGAGACGTCGCAGTTGCCCTCGGCGTCGGCACTGGCGACCAGGACCAGCGATGCGCAGCCGATCAACCGCTCGGTCTGTTCGGTGAGTTCGGTCATCTGCTTGCGCACGGCCGCCTCGCCGGGGAGCTCGTAGGCCCGCCGCAGCGCCTCCTGATCGGACACGGCGTCGAGGCTGAGCGAGTCGAAGGCACTGCCGACGAGGGGTGATGTCATGCCCTCGACCCTAATGGGCCGACCTGCGACGGATCTTGGCCGGTGAGCGCGGGGCCCCGGGTCCCCGGCACGGCGGGCCGAACTCAGCGGCGCGGCTGGGGAGTTCGCGTACGCGTGGGAGACCCGGAGGGCGCGGGCACTCAAGACCTCGGCCGCGCTCAGGCCGCAGCGGCCCATGATCGGGGTACGCGGGTACGCGGATTGTCCGGGCGCGGCGAGGCGTGCGGCGGGGAACGAGCTATGCGACGTCGTCGGCGTCGCCGTCGCGCAGGGAATGAATCATGCTCTGCAGGATCCGGAACGCGCCCGACTGCTCGGCCTCGGTCATGCCGGCCAGCATTCTGACCTCGACGGACCGGACCGCCACGGTCGCCTTCTCCAGGCTCCGTCGGCCGCGAGGCGTGAGCCGCGCAGGAAGAACCTTCCCGACGGGCGCCTCCGCGGGCCTGCTCACGTAACCGTCTCGTTCCAGGGCCTGGAGCAGCACGTTCATCGACTGCCGTGTGACGAACGCGCCACGCGCGAGCTCGGAGTTCGACAAGCCCGGCCGTTGAGCGAGCAGTTCGAGGCAGGAGTAGTGCGTCACGCTCATCCCGAGCGGCCGCAGCACCTCCTCCATGGCTATGCGCAGGGCGCTCGAAGCCTCTTTCAGCAGGTAGCCCAGCGATTTGTCCAGGTCGATGCCGCCGTCGTTTTGACTCATGTCAGGAGTCTGACATACGTTGGTCCGTGTCAGGAATCTGACACGGAAAGAAGGAGCACCATCATGCCCGTCACCGGCCCCGACTTCATCTCGCTCCAGGTGAGCGACCTCGACGCTTCACAGGCGTTCTACGAGCAGTACCTCGGCCTCGTCCGCTCGCAGGCCGGACCTCCGCACGCCGTCGTCTTCGAGACGAAGCCGATCGCGTTCGCGCTCCGCGACATCGTTCCCGGTACGGATCTCGCATCCGTCGCGCAGCCCGGCATCGGTGCCGCGATCTGGCTCCACGCCACCGACGTCCAGACCATCCATGACGCTCTCGTCGCCGGTGGTCACACCATCGTCTCCGCACCGATCGACGGCCCCTTCGGCCGGACATTCACCTTCGCCGACCCCGACGGCTACCAAGTCACTCTCCACGACCGCGCCTGACAGCCGGATGCGACGGACGGCCACCGCTCCATCGCCGGCCGACAACCACACCCCGACCACGCCGTTTCGAGCAGTCCGCGTACAACCCTCGCGGCCCGTCGGGAGTCAGAGATGCCGTGATGGGGCGAGGACCCTCGTACAACCGCGCAGCCGTGCAAACGGGCCACAGGTATGGCATACGATTCGCGTGCCCCTCATAAAGATCACATAAGAGGATGTACACGTCATGACTGCCCGTGCCCCGTATCGTTCCCTTCGCGGCATATCAGCCGCTGCCGCCCTGCTCGCGATCGGCGCGGTGGGATGCTCGGACGTCTCCGACGCCGTCGACAGCGCCAAGGACGGCGCGAAGACAGTGGCGCGTCAGCGCTCGGTGTTCTCGCTGGACATCGGCGACTGCTACAACCCCACCGGCAAGGCCGAGGGGACGGCGTACACCGTCGAGATCGTGCCCTGCGAGGAGGCGCACGAGGGCCAGGTCGTCGGCGAGTTCGCGATCGACAAGGGCGGGGAGTACCCGGGCGACGCCGGGGTCTCGACGATCGCGGACAACCGCTGCCCGGTCGAGGCGCAGAAGCACGCCATGGACACCTGGGCGCTTCCGAAGGGCGTCTCCCTCTTCTACTACACCCCGACAAAGGAGAGCTGGGTGACGGGTGACCGCGCGGTGAGCTGCACGTACACCATGGAGAAGGGCACGTTCAGCGGCTCGCTGGACACCGCGAAGTCCCTCAAGCCCGAGCAGAAGACGTATCTCAAGGGTTCGAACGCGCTCTACGAGGCCCTGTGGGCGAACCAGCCCGAGAAGGAGACCGTCGAGGACGATCTCACCGGCTACAAGGCGCAGGCCAAGGCCGTCGCGGCCGCCCTCGACGCACACGTCGAGGGCCTGGGCGACATCGAGGGCACCGAGGCCGGCAAGCTCAACACGACGCTGACGAAGGCCGCGGAGAGCTGGAACAAGGCCGCGAACGCCGCCGACGCCGACGCGTTCTACATCGCCTACGACTCGGCGTTCACCGGCATCGACCCGAAGAAGTCCGTCGCCGCCCGCAAGGAACTGGGCCTGGCCACCACCGTCCCGGCCGACGAGGCCGCGGTCTGGGCGGGCTGACGCCCCGTCAGATCAGTGGGACCGCGCCCGCCGGGGCCCCGGCCCCGCCTCCCAGGTCGTTCGGCGGGCACGGCGAACGGCTCGACAGGGCGCTCCCATCGATCGGGAACCAACAATCTTGGGCCGCGACGCTGTCGCCGGAGCGGGCGGAGCAGTTGTCCGCGATCGGAACTCGGTGTCGGTACACGGCGGCCGTAGACAGCAACGTTCGGGGTGCGGCATCTGCCTGAAGCAGATGCCGCATTCTGCTGCCGTGCAGCTCGCCGCCATACTAGAGTTCTTGCATGGCAAAGACGCCGCGCATGACACTCCAGACACAACTGGTGCTGCGGGCCCTGCTGGAGAGCCCCGCCAAGGCCCGCTACGGACTGGAACTCTCCCAAGCGGCCGGCCTTCCCACCGGCACCATCCACCCGATCCTCGCCCGGCTCGAAAACGCAGGCTGGCTCGCGTCTCACTGGGAAGATCAGAGTGAGATCGAGAAGACCGATCCGCCCCGGCCGCGCCGCCGCTACTACCGCTTCGCCCCGGACGGCGCCGAATCCGCCCGCCTCGCCCTCGCGGGCGCCTACCAGGGGGGCGCCGCATCTGCGCGCTTCCGCCCCGCCGATGGCTTGGGGAGTTGAGGCTGAGATGTCCAGTGCCAGCAACAGGGCCGGCCGAACCGCCCTCCCTTGGTTAGTGATCCGCGAAGACTCCAACGGCAACCGGTACCGGGTCGGCAGGTACGCCACTCGTGAAGAAGCCCAAAGGATCGGGGACGGCCTCAACTCCCGTGGGCATCAGCAGCTCTACTCGGTGGGGAAGTTGCTGGGGAAGGTGCCTCCCCCCAGTCACGGCTTGATCCGCGGCGATGTGCGAGAGGCCGCAGGGGCAACAGAGGCCAGACGGAACCAGTTGGAACCGACACTGGAGGAACCAGCACCTTCGGCACCTCTGCCCGAAGCACCTGCTGCCGCTACCGCTACCAATACCGACGATGAGCCCATGACTGGGCCGCAAGACATCGCTGAACGGCGACTACGGCGCGTACGACCCCTGTTCGAAGCCCTAACCCACATCCTGCCTGCGGATACCCGTGAGCGCTGGGCCGAAGAGTGGACGGCGGAATGGATCGACCTCGGCGAGAGTCCCCTGCGTACGCGTGTGGCATTTCTGATCAGGGTCGCGCTGCGCGGGCTCCCGTCCATCGCCTGGACGCTCCGGTTCGCGGCGCGACGGCAGCGTGCCCGATGAGGGCGGTAGGCGCCGCCGCAGCCGACCCTCCGGTCTCCCGTCAGGAGGAGGAACCGCCCAGCACGCCCGGCACGCCCGGCACGCCCGGCCCGTCCAACGCTGGACTGCCTCTGGAAGCACCGCCGTTGCTGTCGATGCACGCCGCCGTGGTGTTCGTGGTGGCCGGCTTCCTCGGTCTGATCATGGGGTGCCTCATGTTCCTCTCCGAGAGGTCCCTGCCTACGGCCGTAGCCGCAGGCTTGGGAACCTTCGGGATATCCGTACCCGTGCTCCACAGGCTGATCGGCTGACCGCTGATCAGCTCACCGGTGGCAGAGGCATCTCCGTCTCGGCCGTCAGGAGGGTGACTGGACGAAGTCCTTGGTGCGGATCGTGGCCAGAGAGACCACCCCGGCGGCGAGGGCGATGAGCGCGGCGACGAGGAGGATCTCGTTCAGGCCCGCGGTGAAGGCCGCCGTGGCGAGATGTTTGACCGGGGCGCGGACGTCGGGCGGGAGGGAGTCGAGAGTCTGTGTGACCGTGCCGGACTGAACAGCGGTCGAGATGCGCGAGCCGAACTCTCCGACGCCCGGGATCGCACCGACGTGATCGGTCACATAGGACTTGACCTTGCTGGAGAACAGGGTGCCGAGAAGAGCGATGCCGGTGGCGATGCCGATCTGACGGAAGGTCGAGTTGATGCCCGAGGCCATGCCGGCGTGCGCGGGCTGCACGACACCGACGGCGGTCGACGCCAGCGGCGGATTGACCAGGCCGAGACCCGCCCCGGACATGATCATGCCCGGAATCAGATGGGTCCACTGGCTCGACGCGTCGAGTCCGCGCATCCACAGCAGCCCGCCCCCGACCAGCAGCAGACCGGGTCCGATCAGATACCGCACCGGCATCCGTGAGGAGAGCCGTCCGGACACGGTGGACACCACCAGGATGCCGACGGAGATCAGCAACAGCCGCACACCCGCGCCCAGGGCGCTGAAGCCGAGGACGTCCTGGAGGTAGAGGACCAGGTACAGCAGCATCGACAGAAGTGAGGCACTGAGACCGAAGGCCGCCACCAGACCGCCGGTGAAGGTCGGTTTACGGAAGAGCGACAGGTCGAACATCGCCTGCGGGGTGCGCAACTCAAGGGCCACGAAGGCGACCAGCAGTACGACCGACGCGGCCAGACACGCGATGACGACCGGGTCGGAGAACGAGTCGTGGCTGGACTGGATGAGCGCGTACACCAGGCTGGAGAGGGCGGCGGTGAAGAGTACGAAGCCCGGCCAGTCGGGACGCTTAGCCTCGGGCTGACGGGACTCGGCGACCTTGATCATGGTGATCGCGACGGCGATCGCACCGATCGGCAGATTGACGAAGAAGATCCAGCGCCAGGACAGGCCCGTGGTGAGTACACCGCCGAGCAGCGGTCCGATGGCCACCGCGAGTCCGGTGATCGTGCCCCAGACCCCGAAGGCGACACCGCGGTCCTTGCCGCGGAAGGCGTCCGCCAGCAGCGCGAGTGAGACCGAGAACATGATGGAGCCGCCGACTCCCTGAAGACCACGGGAGAGTTGCAGCATCAGCGAACCGTCGGCCATCCCGCAGAGCAACGACGCCAGACTGAAGATCGCCAGGCCGATCACGTACAGCTTCCTGCGGCCGTAGATGTCGGCGAGGCTGCCGGCGGTGAGCAGCAGGGCGGCCAGGGTGAGGGAGTAGGCGTCGACGACCCACTGGAGGTCGGAGAAGCTGGCGTGCAGTGACCGCTGGATGTCGGGAAGCGCCACATTCACGATGGTGATGTCCAGCAGCAGCATGAACGTGCCGAGGCATACGGCGGTCAGTGTCCACCACTTGTTCGGTGCGGGCGGGGCGTGCCCGCCCCGGGGTCTGCCGTGGTTGCGACGGTGCGGGCCGTCCACGGAGGCGTGGGAGTCACGGGCCTCGTGGGGGCCGTCCGGCTCGTTTTCAGGCATGCTCATTCCTTCTTCTCGGCCTGACGGGCGTGCCCGTCAGGCCGACTATCTCCTTCGGACGGCCCCGACCCTCCCTTCACCGCGCGGGCAGCCGGGCGAACCTGAGCCGCCCACCGGCTGAGCGGAGGCGGCCTCGGCCCGCGCCGCTCAGCTGGCCTCGCGGGACGACATCGGGCGGGCCTCGGCGCTCCGCCCCGACGATCCGAGCCCGTTCGTCGTGGAGATCTGGACGGCGCTCGGACTGGGCTACCCCCACCGGGAGATGCACGTGCTGTGGTCCGAGATCACGGCCCGGGCACCGCATCACTTCGACGCCCACAGCAGTGCCCTTCAGTACTGGACTCAGTACTGAACCGCGAAATGGCGAGGCTCGAAGCAACTCGCGCGGGAGTTCGCCGAGAAGGCGACCGCAGGTGCGCCGCCAGGCAGTCTGCCGGCCGTGCTGCCGGTGATCGCCTGGTACGAGAACCATGAGGACGAGTTGGGCGATGCCGGATTCCGCAGCCCGCAGGTGCGTGAACTGATCAACACCGCGCCGGCCGACGCGGCGCTCGCCGACCCGGACACCCGAGACCTCCGGCCAGAGAACTTCCGCCAGGTCGGTCGTCCGCTCAAGAGGGCGTCACGAGTGGTAGAGCACCCGCACGACCATCGTGTCGCCGGGCAGGCCGTCCAGGCAGGCGTTGAACATCCGCTCGTAGTCGGGGCCGCCTCCCTCCACCCATCGTCCGTCGAGGGTCAGCAGAGCGGGGGTGGGCAGTACGGCGGCCACCTGGCGCGCCACGTAGGTCTCAAGGGCCTCGTCGAAGTGGAGGGCAGGGTCGGAGGTGAACCGCTCCTCCAGGGCGGGGTCAGCCTCGATAGCCCGGATCAGGGGCTGTTCGAGGAAGGCGGCAACGGCCGCCTCCCTGGCATCCCCGGCGTCCGGGGTCCCGGCCCGCTCGGCGAAGTGGTGGAAGGGCAGCGCGGGCGGGTAGCGGTCGGCGAAATCGCGGTACGCCGTCCAGGTCTCGGCTGCCCGGCGGGCCTCGGCGGCACGGGGCGCGTCGAGGTCGAGGATGCCGCGCGGGCCGCCGTGGCAGCGGGTGGGCGGCAGGTCCTCAGGGGGTTCGGTCCACTCGTCGTACCTCACGAGCCTGGAGTCGTCCTCGTGACCGGGCAGTACGTCGAAGAGACAGCCGGCCCCGGAGACGAACCAGTGGCTCCACTCCCCCACCCAGTCCGGGTGGGGACGGTCCTCGCGGTCGTACCGGAAGGGCGCCATCGCCCCCTCGATCGCCTGCCTCAGCCCGTCGGGGGCGACCGGCGGCAGACAGACGGTCATGCGCTGTTTGCCCATGGTGTTCCCTTGCGTGGTTCGGCCCCGTGCGTGGTCGTGCCGCGCGCTGCGGTGCGCGGGTGGCGCTCCGGCCCGCGCGCTGCGGTCCGGCCGTCGTCAGTCGTCGGAGCGGTGTTGTCGGCTTCGGGCTGGTCCACCCACCGACCCTTGGGGGTGGTCGCCTGACGGCGCCCTCGGTCGCGTTGCCGTGGGCCGTAGACGGCGGCGGTCGCTCCCGTTTCCAGGGCCCAAGTAGCGGTCCCCGTAGGACCAGTGCCACCACTCCGTCGGGTAGTTCACCGTACCGACGGCGGTCAGGGCCTCGATCATCACCATCCGGTTCTGCCGGGCCAGCGCGGGGAGACCGGATGACTGGGTGTAGCAGGCTCCATCGCTGTCGGCCGGAGTGGCGGCCTCAGGGCTGCCCATGTCGACTTCCGTGCCGTCCTTTGTACGGATGGTGCGGTCGACGGCGGCTCCTGAGACGTGCCCAGCGGTCTCCAGGGGGCGATCCAGCGTGTGGCGGCGGTGTGGATGTGGGACGCAGGCGCTTCAGGGTGAAGCCGCCGCAGCGTAGCTACGCCCGCCGGGTCGGACCTGCGCCGATCGACGCGCAGCACACTGCGGCAGCACCGTGGAGTCCGGGGACTCTGGTGCTGCACGCGGACGTGGCCCACTGAACGCAAGAGCGCTTGGCGTCGTTGTCATAGGCGACCAGGGGCGATGTGCACTTACAGAACCTGCGCTTTCGGTGCCGCGCTCCGCCGGCGAGGACCATTGTCGATCTGCCGATCTCCGTCACCCGGGTAGTCCAGTCGGACAGTTCCTCAGGCGGCCCCATGAGCCGAAGCGCGGGCAGAACGAGGTCCGCCGGTCGGCTTCCTTCCGCCCAGGTCAGCGCGGAAGGCCATCGAGGGCAGTGATTCCTCGACGAACCGCCCCCGCCGTCTCGTCGAGCAGGCGGCGCTCGCGTACCTGCCAGTCCGCCTCGATGCGGAACGGGTCCCCCTTGAAGCGGGGGAACACGTGCAGATGGACGTGAAAGACCTCCTGGAAAGCGGCCTCGCCATCGGCCAGGAAGAGGTTGACCCCCTCGCACCGCAGGCCGGACAGCCGCAATGCGCGCCCGAGCCGGTGCGCCACCGCCCAGACCCGCAGGCCGATGTCGTCCTGAAGGTCCGTCAGCCCTTCCGCGTGTGACTTCGGAACGACAAGCAGGTGCCCGGGAGTCACCGGCTGGAGGTCCATGAACGCGATGACCCACTCGTCCTCGAAGACGACGCTCGCCGCCGCCTGACCCCGCGCGATCGCGCAGAAGACACATTCATCGCCCAGCAACTCGGCCCCCAGCTCGAAGACACCTTGTGCGCGCAAGGACACCAGATGGGCGAGGTCACGCACCAGTCGATTCCACAACGTCCGGAGGTGTCGTCAGCGTCCGACGGCCGACGGTCCTACAGCGCCTTGCTGCTCTCAGGGCGCCGGGTGAGCACCAGCGGGCCGGACTCGGTGATGGCGACCGTGTGCTCGGAGTGTGCGGTGCGTGAGCCGTCGGCCGAGCGGATCGTCCAGCCGTCCGGGTCGAAGACGATCTTGTCGGTGCCGGCGGCGAACCAGGGCTCGATCGCGATCGTCAGGCCGGGGCGCAGCTTCCAACCGCGGCCGGGGCGGCCGTCGTTGGGGATGTGCAGCTCCTCGTGCATCGTGCGGCCGATACCGTGGCCGCCGAACTCCAGGTTGACCGGGTAGCCGTACTCGGCGGCGACCGTGCCGATGGCGGACGAGATGTCGCCGAGCCTGTTGCCCGGCTGGGCGACCTTGATCGCGGCCTCCAGGGCGACCTCGGTGGCCTCGATCAGCCGCAGGTCCTCCTTGGCCGGGGTGCCGACGATGACGGAGTGCGCCGAGTCCGCGGCCCAGCCGTCGACGCGTACCGCCATGTCCATGGTCAGCAGGTCACCGTCGCGCAGCTTGTAACTGTGCGGCAGTCCGTGCAGTACGGCGTCATTGACCGAGAGGCACACGACGTTACGGAACGGGCCCTTGCCGAACGAGGGCTCGTAGTCCCAGTAGCAGGACTCCGCGCCGCGCTCCTTGATCCGGCGGCGGGCGTGATGCTCCAGGTCCAGCAGGTTGACCCCTACCGCGGCGAGATCGCCGAGCTCGGCCAGCACCTGGCCGAGGAACTGGCCGGTGACATGCATACGCTCGATGTCTTGGGGAGACTTGTGCTCGATCACTGCGATCCTCGATTCTGCGGGGCGACCGACAGGTATATTTATACCAGGGGTGGGGTGGTTGCCCGCCGCATGCCTACGCCCCTAGCATGTGCGTATGGTTCGTCATCCGCTCGCCCCCGAACAGATCGAGGCGGGCCGGCGCCTCGGGGCCGCTCTGCGGTCCGCCCGGGCCGGACGCAGCCCCGTCGAAGTGGCCCTGGCGGCGGAGATCTCGCCGGAGACCCTTCGCAAGATCGAGACCGGCCGGCTGCCGACGCCCGCGTTCGGCACCATCGTCCGGCTCAGCGAGGTACTCGGCGTACCGCTGTCCGAACTCGCCGGAGTCTGGCGCACCGATCCGGCCCTCAGCCGGGCCTCCTAGGGCCTGTCTGACAATTCCCGTCGGATCAGCGAGCGTCCGCCGAGCCGGTAGTCCGGAGGTACTCCGACCGACCGGCGGGTATTGCCAGGCA
>NZ_JBHUZM010000093.1:0-30276 GCF_042667665.1 Streptomyces sp. NPDC057307
GCCGTCTCCGGCCGCCGCCCCCTCCCCCGTCACCGGTGCTTCCCGTGCCTCAGCGCCTGTCGGCTCCTACGGCTTGGGCGTGGCGTGCGGTGCGCACGTCACATCGCGGCTGTCCAGCGCGCCGCTGAGCAGATACGACTCGACCCGGTCGTTGATGCACGCGTTCGCGACATTGGTGATGCCGTGCGAACCGGCGTCCCGCTCGGTGATCAGGCGTGAGCCCTTGAAGCGCTTGTGCAGCTCGACGGCGCCCTCGTACGGGGTGGCGGCGTCTCGCGTGGACTGCGCGATCAGTACGGGCGGCAGGCCCCGGCCCGTTCCGACCTCGACCGGTGTCTGCTGTTCCACGCCCCAGGTGGCGCAGGGCAGGTTCATCCAGGCGTTGGCCCAGGTGAGGAACGGGTGGTCGCGGTGGAGCCGGGTGTTGTCCCGGTCCCAGGTGCGCCAGCTCGTGGGCCACTTGGCGTCGGCGCACTCGACGGCGGTGTACACCGCGTTGCTGTTCTCGGCGCGCGCGTTGCCCACCGTGTCCGACAAGTCGGGCGCGGCGGCGTCGACGAGCGCCTGGGTGTCTCCGGCCAGGTACTTGCTCCAGATGTCGGCGACCGGCACCCAGCTGGAGTCGTAGTACGGGGCGCCCTGGAACAGGGCGATGAGTTCGGCCGGTCCCACGACGCCGCCGATCGGGTCCTTCTTGGCGGTGGCGCGGAGCTTCTCCCACTGCTGCTGGACCTTGGCGGCGGTGTCGCCGATGTGGAACGTCGCGTCGTTCTGGGCGACCCACTTCTTCCAGTCGTCGAAGCGCTTCTCGAAGGCGACGTCCTGGTCCAGGTTGGCCTGGTACCAGATCTTCTCCTTCGACGGGTTGACCACGCTGTCCAGCACCATGCGTCGCACATGGGACGGGAACAGCGTGCCGTAGACGGCGCCCAGGTAGGTGCCGTAGGAGACACCCACGTAGTTGAGCTTCTTGTCGCCGAGCGCGGCCCGCAGGACGTCCAGGTCACGCGCGGTGTTGGGCGTCGTCATGTGCGGCAGCATCCAGCCGCTGCGCTCCTCGCAGCCGTCCGCGTACTCGGCCGCGAGCTTGCGCTGGGCGCGCTTGTCGGCCTCGTTGTCGGGGACGGGGTCGGCCTTGGGAGCCTTGACGAACTCCTGCGGGTCGATGCAGGAGATGGGCGTCGAGCGCCCGACTCCGCGCGGGTCGAAGCCGACGAAGTCGTACGCCTTCGCGGCGTCCGCCCAGATGGCGTTCTTGGTCACGACGCGGCGCGGGAACGCCATGCCGGAACCGCCGGGGCCACCGGGGTTGTAGACGAGGGAGCCCTGACGCTCACTCGCACCGCCCGTGTTGCCGATCCGGTCGACGGCTATCTTGATCTGCTTGCCGTTCGGACGGGCGTAGTCGAGCGGGACGGTCACGTAGCCGCACTGGATCGGCTTCTCCAGGGCCCAGTCGGCCGGGCAGTCCGCCCAGTCGATGCCCTTCTTCGCGGCCCGCTCGGCCGCGACCTCGGCACCGGCCGCCTGGGCGTTGCGGGTCCTCTGTTCCTTGCTCCGCTCGGACGAGCCACTGTCGGCGCGGCCGTCGGCGCTCGCCGACGTGGCGGCGAGCGTGGTCGCTATGAGCGTGCCCGCGAGCAGAGTGCCGGCCGAGCCGAGCACTGCTGTGCGTCTCAAGTGGTACCTCCCCCTGTATGGCGCGCCGCGCGCTGCGGCGCTGTTCGTAGGGTTACCGAGGGGATCATTTCGTCTCAAGGCCCGCCGAGAACAGGCCAAACCGTGGAATCTTTGCCGAACCGATAGCCGGTGACTGCTGTTCCGCTCAGCGGTACAGGTCCGCCAGGGCGTCGTCCAGGACCCGGCGCAGCGCTCGGGCGTCCGGGGCGAGCGCGGTCACCAGCGCTCCGGGGCCGGCCAGCGGGGTGAGTACGGCGGTGTCGCCGAGCAGCCGGGGGGCGACCGGTTTCTCGTCGAACTCCGGTGCCACCACGAGGAGTTGACCGACGGCCCGGTGTCCGCCGATGACGGCTCCGCCGTCCCAGCCGCCGGGTGCGCCGGGGCCGAGGGCGAGTTGCTGGTCGAGCAGCGGGCGGCCGGCGCGGTGCACGGTGAGCCGGGTGGTGAGGGTGCCGGGCGGCTCGCCGTGGCGGCCGAGGATCTGTTCCTCGCGCAGTACCAGCCGGGCGGTGGGGGCGAGGTCGACGCGGGTGTGGGCCCGCAGGTCGCTGCCGGTGACGGAGATGAGCTGCTCGGGCAGCCAGTGCAGTACGGCGCTCTCGCCGACGGTCAGGCGCAGGTCGTAGCCGGCGTGGTCGGCGGGCCGGTCGCCGGTGCGGCGGCCGGGGAGCGCGATCATGGCGGCCGCCGCGTCCACGGTGAGGGCGGCCCCGTCCCGTACCTCCGCCTCGA
Source organism: Streptomyces sp. NPDC057307 (assembly GCF_042667665.1). NCBI lineage: Bacteria > Bacillati > Actinomycetota > Actinomycetes > Kitasatosporales > Streptomycetaceae > Streptomyces > Streptomyces sp. NPDC057307. The sequence goes on from NZ_JBHUZM010000093.1 coordinate 2,413, forward strand.
GGGCGAGCCGGTCGCCGCCGAGCGGCGCGCTCATCGCGCCGACGACGGTGACGCGCGCGTGGGTGGCGGTGGCGGTGGCCGGTGCGCCGGCCCGCGCGGCGGCGGTCGCGCGCGTACGGCGCAGCGCCAGGGGGCCGTCGCTCTCCAGCACGGGCAGGGCCGTGCCGCCGCGTCCGTCGGGCGCGGCGGTGATCCGGGCGGTGGCGTGGACGCTCATGCGGTCCAGGCGGTGAACCGCGCGCGTACCCACTCGGCGACCGGGGCCACGCCGTCGGGGCCGGTGAGCGAGGTGAACAGGACGGGGAGTTCGCCGCGTTGCTCCTTGGCGTCGGAGGCCATGCGCCCGAGGTCGGAGCCGACGTAGGGCGCGAGGTCCGTCTTGTTGATCACCAGCAGGTCGGAGGTGGTGACGCCGGGGCCGCCCTTGCGGGGGATGTCGTCGCCGCCGGCGACGTCGATGACGAAGATCTGCGCGTCGACGAGGCCCTTGGAGAAGGTGGCGGTGAGGTTGTCGCCACCGGACTCGACGAGGATCAGGTCGAGCGGTCCGACCGAGTCCTCCAGGTCCTCGACGGCTTCGAGGTTGGCGGAGATGTCGTCGCGGATCGCGGTGTGCGGGCAGGCGCCGGTCTCCACGGCCTGGATCCGCTCTGCGGGCAGTACGGCGTTGCGCAGCAGGAACGCGGCGTCCTCGCGCGTGTAGATGTCGTTGGTGACGACGGCGATGGACAACTGGTCGCGCAGCGCCCGGCAGAGGGCGGCGACGGTCGCGGTCTTGCCGGAGCCGACGGGGCCGCCGAGGCCGATGCGCAGGGCGCGCCGGGAGCCGTCGGGGCGGGTGGCCCCGGCGCCGTGGCTGTGCGGGTCCAGATAGGGGTCGGTGTACGGGTCGGCGTGGTCGAGGTGCACGGTGCGGCTCCTTCGGGGTCGTGCGGCGGGGCCGGGGTGGTGGTTACGAGGCGAAGAGGCGGACCGCCCAGGCGGCGTGGGCCTCGGCGGTGATGTCGAGCAGCGGCGCCGACGCGGCGGGCAGGGCGCCGGGCCCCTTTCGTACGGCGCGGTGCGCGGTGGCCACCGCGTGCCGCGCGGTCTCGTCGATGTCGGGTGCCAGCCGCGCGAGCACACCGGTCGCGTCGAAGGGGTCCAGGCTCAGCAGCCGTACGGCGGCGGTGGCCGGGCCGCTGACCGTCTCGTACAGGACGCAGTGCGCGGCGTCCTCGGGTCCGAGTCCGGCCGACCGTGCGGCGAGGCCGAGGACGATGGGCTGGTGGGCGCCGCGCGGGCGGGCCGCGGCCAGGGCGGCGAGTTCGGGGCTCGGCCAGGTGGCGCGCGCGGCGCGCATCATCTGGCGGCCGAGTTTGCGCGCGGTGGCGCGCAGGGCGGGTGAGGGGGTGCGGGCGTCGGCGGCCTCGTCCAGCGCGAGGGGGTCGACGCCGAGTACGGCCGCGGCGGCGAGCGCGGCGGCGGTGAGGCCGGCGGTGTGGAGCCGGCCCCGGCAGAAGGACGCCAGGTCGCGGGCGTCGGTGAGCCGCCCCGCGCGGACGGCCGGCTCGGCGCCGCCCGAGTGGGCGTGGCCACCGGCCGGAAACCGTCCGTCGGCGAGGACAAGCAGCGCGGCACGGCTCATCGGCAGCCCATCAGAAGAGGAAGTAGCGCTGGGCCAGGGGCAGTTCGGCGGCGGGCGCGGGTTCGACCACATCGCCGTCGATCGTCACCGTGAAGGTGTCGGGGTCGACCTGGACGCGTGGCAGGGCGTCGTTCTGCCGCATGTCGGCCTTGCCGACGGAGCGGGTGTTCTCGATCGCCACGAACCGTTTCCCGAGGCCGAGGCGTTCGGGCAGCCCGTCCTCGATCGCCGTCCGCGCGACGAAGTTGAAGGAGTTGCCCGCCGGGGCCGCGCCGGTCGCGCCGAACATGGGCCGGGGCATGACGGGCTGCGGGGTGGGGATGGACGCGTTGGCGTCGCCCATCTGCGCGTACGCGATCTGGCCGCCCTTGACGACCAGTTGGGGCTTCACGCCGAAGAACGCCGGGTCCCACAGGACGAGATCGGCGAGCTTGCCGGTCTCGACGGAGCCGATCTCGTGGCTGAGTCCCTGTGCGACGGCCGGGTTGACGGTGTATTTGGCGACATAGCGACGGACCCGGTGGTTGTCGGCCCGGCCGTCTCCGGGCAGCGCGCCCCGGCGTTTCTTCATGACGTGCGCGGTCTGCCAGGTCCGCAGGATGACCTCGCCGATGCGGCCCATGGCCTGTGAGTCGGAGGAGATGATCGAGATGGCTCCGAGGTCGTGCAGGATGTCCTCGGCCGCGATGGTGGTCGGCCTGATCCGGGACTCGGCGAAGGCCAGGTCCTCGGGGACCGCCGGGTTGAGATGGTGGCAGACCATCAGCATGTCGAGGTGTTCGTCGATGGTGTTGACGGTGTGCGGCCGGGTCGGGTTGGTCGAGCTGGGCAGGACGTACGGCTCGGACACCACCGTGATGATGTCGGGCGCGTGGCCGCCTCCCGCGCCCTCCGAGTGGTATGCGTGCAGGGTCCGCCCGGCGACGGCGGCGAGCGTGTCGGCGACGAATCCGGCCTCGTTGAGTGTGTCGGTGTGGATGGCGAGCTGGACGCCCGTCTCCTCGCAGACACCGAGGCAGGCGTCGATGACGGCCGGGGTCGCGCCCCAGTCCTCATGGATCTTGAACCCGACGGCGCCGCCGCGCAGTTGGGAGTACATGGCCTCGCGCGACATGGTGTTGCCCTTGCCGAGCAGTCCGATGTTGACGGGAGCAGACTCCAGGGCCGCGAACATCCGTGCCAGGTGCCAGGGGCCGGGGGTGGCGGTGGTGGCCTTGGTGCCCTCGGCGGGTCCCGTGCCGCCGCCGACGAGGGTGGTGATGCCGGAGGAGAGCGCCTGGTCGATCAGGGTCGGCGAGATGAAGTGGACATGGGCGTCGACCGCTCCGGCGGTGAGGATCTTGCCGTTGCCCGCGATGATCTCGGTCTCGGGTCCGATGACGAGGTCGGGGTGGACCCCGTCCATGGTGTCCGGGTTGCCGGCCTTGCCGATGCCGGTGATCCTGCCGTCCCGGATGCCGATGTCGGCCTTGACGATGCCCCAGTGGTCGATGATCACGGCGCCGGTGATCACGGTGTCCGGGGCGCCCTCGGCCCGGGTCGTACGCGACTGGCCCATCGACTCGCGGATCACCTTGCCGCCGCCGAACACCGCCTCGTCACCGGCGAGTCCGGGGCCGCCGGAGCGGTCCTCCTCGATCTCGACCAGGAGGTCGGTGTCGGCGAGCCGGATGCGGTCGCCGGTGGTGGGGCCGAAGAGGTCGGCGTAGACGGCTCTGTTCAGCTCAGGCATCGAGGGGACCTCCGACCTCGCCGCGCAGGCCCGGCACGACGCGGCGTCCGGCGAGCGGGACGAGTTCGACGTCGACGGGGATGCCGGGTTCGAACCGTACGGACGTGCCGGCGGCCACGTTCAGCCGCAGACCGCGCGCCGCCGTGCGGTCGAACCGCAGACCGGGGTTGGTCTCGGCGAAGTGGTAGTGGGAGCCGATCTGGACGGGCCGGTCGGCGGCGTTGAGCACGGTGAGGCGGGTGACGGGGCGGCCCTCGTTGAGGGGCACGGCGTCGTCGGCGTACAGGATCTCTCCGGGAATCATCGGCGCGCTCCCCCGTCAGACGATCGGGTCGTGGACGGTGACGAGCTTGGTGCCGTCCGGGAAGGTGGCCTCCACCTGGACGTCGTGGATCATCTCGGGGATGCCCTCCATGACGTCGTCGCGGGTGAGCACCTTGCGTCCGGAGGCCATGAGTTCGGCGACGGTACGGCCGTCCCTGGCGCCTTCGAGAAGGTGCGAGGTGATCAGGGCGACCGCCTCGGGGTGGTTGAGACGCAGCCCGCGCGCCAGCCGTCTGGTCGCCACGTCGGCGGCCACATGGATGAGCAGGCGTTCCTGCTCGTGCGGGGTCAACTGCACGTTTCCACCTCACTGTTGCGGCCCGGTCCGGCCTGGGGTCCCCTCGACGCCGCATCGAATTCAACACTCTGTTGAATGCGGGCAGGGGCCTCACAGCCAGGCATTGCACGTTACGGCGGAAGTTTTTCCGGCAGGTTAACCGGCCTTTTGCTCACCCATGGACATCAACCCGCGCAGGCCGTTCTGCACGACCCCGATCGGGACCTCGCCGAACAACGCCTGCTGGGCGGCGAAGCCCTGGGCGACGGCGATCATCGTGCGGGCGACATGCTCCGCCGGGATGTCGGCGCGCATCAGCCCCGCCACCTGGTACGCCTCGACGACCTTGACCCAGGAGCCGTGCACCTTGTCGTACCCGGTCCGCAGCACCGTCGCGAGCGACTCGTTGCGCAGGGTCTCCGCCCACACCTGGACGAGCAGCCGGCCCATCTCGCCGGGGCCCACGGCGCCCGGGATGAACTCCCCCGCCAGCACCCGCCCCATCACCTGGCCGATCAGCACGTCGGGCGGCTCGGGAGGACCCTGGCGGGCCGCCTCCTCGAACGCGTCCCTGATGGCGTCGAGGACCTCGGTGACGATGGCCCCGATCAGCTCCTCCTTGCCGCTGAAGTAGCGGTACACGGCGCCGGCCGAGAGATCGACCTCCCGCAGCACGTCGTGCATCGAGGTGGCCTGGAAGCCGTTGCGTACGAAACAGCGCGTGGCGCCGTCGAGGATCTGGCGCCTGCGGGCGTCAAGGTGCTGCTGCGATACACGGGCCATGCGCCCAACCTAAAACGAACATTCCTTCTTGACAACTTCCCGGCCCCCGGCGACAGTGGCCGCAACCGCAGAACGAACGATCCTTCTCTTTAAATCCCCTGCCCCCCCTCCACCGATCAGCTCCGCCTCCACCGAGCGTGGACCGAAACGAGGACACGATGTCCGCCACTCCCACCCGTCGCATGATCGGCGTCATGCTTCTGGTCCCCCTGATAGCCGCTCTGGCGCTGTCGGCCTTCGCCTGGCCCGCCGCCCGCTCGGCCCCGCACGACCTGCCGGTCGGCGTCGCCGGGCCCGCCTCGGCGACCGCACCGCTCCAGCAAGGACTGGAGCGGCAGCCGGACGTCTTCGAGGTGCACCGGTACGACGACGAGGCCGCCGCCCGCGCGGCGATCCAGGAACGGGACGTCTACGGCGCCGTGGTCGCCACCCCGGAGGGACCGCACCTGCTGACGGCGTCGGCGGCCGGTCCCGTCGTCGCGCAACTGCTCAGGGAAGCCGTGACCGCGCAGGCGCCGGCCGGCGCCCAGGTGCCCGTGACCGACGTGGTCGCCACGCCCGCGGGGGACCCGCGCGGCACCGCGTTCGGCGCGAGCATGCTCCCGCTGACCCTGGGGGGCGTCGCCACCGGTGCGCTGGTGAGCCTGCTGGCGCTGCGTGGGGTCCGCGCGCTGGGCGCGGTGTTCGGGGCGGCGGCACTGGCGGGCCTCACCGCCACCGCCCTCGCCCACAGCTGGCTGGACGTGCTCGCCGGCGACTGGTGGTTGGAGGCCGGGGCGTTCGGACTCGCCGTACTGGCCATCGGCGCGACCGTGGCGGGGCTCGCCTCGCTGATCGGCCAGGCCGGGATCGGCCTCGGCGCGTTCCTGATGGTGCTGATCGGCAACCCCTTCGCCGGGGTGTCGGGCGCGCCCGAACTCCTGCCGGAGCCGTTCGGTGTGATCGGCCAGTTGCTGCCGCCGGGCGCCAGCGGTTCGATGCTCCGCTCGGTCGCCTTCTTCGACGGCAACGCGGCGGGCACGCCCGTATTGACGCTCGCGATCTGGGCCGTCCTGGGACTGGCCGCGGTACTGGTGGGAACGCGCCACACGACTACGCCACCGCAGACGCCCCCGTCCCCCGAGACCCCGGCCCGCACGAGGGAAGCGGCCCCGGCCGCCTGACCAGGGGGTTCGAACGTGGGGAGGTCGGGGTCCGCCGCTGTCGGCTCGTAGCGGGCGACGAGATCGTCGACCTCCCGGACACGCGGACGCTCTCCGCCGAGTCCCCGTGCCGGCCTCCCGGCGGCGATCGGCGCCGGGAGGCCGGACAGAGCGCCCTCCAGCCGCGCCAGGGTCGGCCGACGCCCGCGTCAGACAGGCACGCAGCAGATCACCCAGCGCCGGCCCGAGCCCCCGCCAGGTCGGGCTCCCGCGACAGCACGCGTACGCCGACGGCCGCCGGGTGCCCGTTTCCGTACGGGGAGTGCCCCAGCGCCACGAAGGCCGGCACGGCGCCGAGCGCGAAGACGTCCGACCGCGTGCCGCTGGTGGCCGTCCCGGTCAGCCGGGTGTCCTCGTATGCCCGCGCGATCCCGAAGCCGATGATCACCGGTCCGGCCGCGCCCAGCATCACGTTGAGGGCTTGAGGGCTTGGGGTCACGGCGCACCACCGGCTTGTCGTGGATCGGCGCGGCGCCGCCGCGAGGACCGTCCCCAGCCGCCACGTCCAGCGGCATGCGCTCACCGACCGCGTCGGCCAAGGACAGGCCGCCCACGCCGGACCGACGTCCGGCCCGCGCGCCGGCACCGCCCCGACGCCCACGCGCACGGCGCCCGTTCCGCCGCCCGACGAAGGAGCCTCAGCGCCTCTCGGGCGGCTCGTGCTTCGCGACGATGCCGAAGTCCGCGCGTTCACCCGGAGCGGATGTCACCGACCTGATCGCGCTCACCGAGGCGATCACCCGCTCCTCGGCCGCGGCGGCCTCCTCGATCTTGAGGTTCTCCAGTCGTTCCAGGTCAGCGGCCGACACCAGGGCGACGAGCGGCTTGCCGTGCCGCGTCACGACCACGCGTTCCTCGCCGTAGACGACCCGGTTGATCAGGTCGGCGAGTTCCGCCCGCGCTTGCGTCACCGGAATTTCGTAAGCCATGGTTGCCATCTTACGACCTGTACGTCCTGTACATTTTTTACCGACGGACCAGAGCCGTGTCCGGTCTGCGAGGAGAGGCACACCATGAACCGTCCCACCGCCCGCCACGTCCTGCCGGAGTTCACCGAGCGGACCTCCACCGGGACCCGCTCCCTCGACCCGTACTCCAAGCTCTTCGAGGGCCGGATCGTCTTCCTCGGCACCGCCCTGGACAACACCTCGGCGAACGATGTGATCGCGCAACTGCTGCATCTCGAATACGCGGCGCCCGACCAGGACATCGCGCTCTACATCAACTCCCCCGGCGGCTCGCTGAGCGCCATGTCCGCCATCTACGACACGATGCAGGTGATCGGCTGCGACGTGGCGACCACCTGTCTCGGGCAGGCGGTGTCGACCGCCGCCGTTCTGCTCGCCTCGGGGGCGCCGGGCAAGCGCATGGCACTGCCGGGCGCGCGCGTCGTCCTCCAGCAGCCGGGCATCGAGGAGCCCCTGCGCGGCCAGCCGTCCGATCTCGCCATCCACGCCGAGGAGTTGCTGCGGCTGCGCGCCCTGATGGCCCGGACGCTGGTGCGGCACACCGGGCAGAGCGTCGAGCGGATCGACGCCGACATCGACCGGGACACGATCTTCGACGCGACGGGCGCCCTGGAGTACGGCCTGGTGGACCAGGTCGCGCAGGACCGCAGGGCGTCCCTCGGCTTCAACTCCCCCCGGTGAACGGCCGATGCCGCCGCCGGAACTGCCGCCGCTGCCCGCGCTGACCCGCGCCGAGGGCGACTTCGTGGACAGCTACCTCCGGGTCGTCGACCTGGTGGGCCGGATCAACCCGTCGCGCGCCGACGACACCTACAGCGCGCTGCGGGCCGCGCAGGCGCTGGTGGCCGCGGCGGCCGAACTGCGCGACGCGCTGACGCTGATGCACGCGCGGGGCGAGACGGAGCTGCACACACCGACCCTGGACCGTACGCTCCGAGTCCTCGACGGGGAGCGCAGGGCCGGGCGTGTCACCATGCCTCCCGAACCGCCGACTTGAAGCGACGCGAGGAGACCCGAGGCGACCCGAGGCGTCCTGCCGGGTCGCCGGGGCGCGATACGGCCCTGTGGCTCACCGCCCGCGCGGACACGCCTGTTCCGACGCGCCCGTAAGGCATTTGGCTGCCCGTTCGGCGTATCGACCCGCCCGTCGCGCGCGGGCCGGCAACTTGCGACGGGCGATCGGCCGTCCGGCCGTAACGCATCGCTGCGTCGCAGGTACAGCGCGTGAGCAGTCGTATGAGCCGTTCACCGAATCGGCCGCACCAACCCAAATGGGTCATACGTGATGAGAGTCACATAAGGCCGTTTCAACTCGGAATCGCGCTGAGGCCGCGTCAAGATCCGTGTGACGACAAGCCCCCGCCACCTCGGCGGGGCGGTCCGGGTGGACGCCGAGTCCTGCCGCCGCTCCGGATGCCTGGTCGACACGAGTGGATCGGCAGGAGTGGAGGACCCGAGCAGTTCGGGGCGGTCCGACCATGGACCGCTCCTCGGGGTGAAGCCGCACACGCGGCCGGGCGTCTTCGCCAGTCCGAACCCGACAGGTCATCCTTCACAGGCGGCTGACGAAGGGTTGCGCATGTCCGCGCAGACGCATGTCCCGTCGCTGCTCTCCCGGGCCGGTACCACTTCGGCCCTCCTCGCCGCCGTGGGCGGCACGATGCTGGCGCCAGGCGCCGTGTCGGAGGCCCAGGCCCTGCCCGTCGCCGCCAAGGCGCTCGATGTGGCCGCTTCCAAGAAGGGCGCGCCGTACAAGTACGGGGCGTCGGGTCCACACCGGTTCGACTGTTCGGGCCTGACGCTGTTCTCGTACAAGAAGGCCGGCAAGAAGCTTCCACGTACCGCTCAGCAGCAGTACAACCGGACGCGCCACATCGCGGCCTCCAGCCGCAAGCAGGGCGATCTGGTGTTCTTCCACTCCGGCAGCAGCGTCTACCACGTCGGGATCTACGCCGGCGGCGGCAAGATGTGGCACTCGCCGAAGAGCGGCCAGGTGGTACGGCTCCAGCGCATCTGGTCCAAGAGCGTCTGGTACGGCCGGGTCGGCTGACGCCCGGCGGCACCTGGCCCGTCGGCCCCGGCCCTACTCGATCCGGGTCCGGGCCGTCCAGGGCAGGCTGATCCAGACCGTCTTGCCGCCGTCCGCGGTGGGTGTGACGGACAGTCGGCCGCCGTACTCGGCGGTCAGCGCCCGGATGATGACCATGCCGCGGCCGTTGTCCTGCTGGACCGCTGCCGGGAGCCGCTGCGGCCACCGCGGGTGGCTGTCGGTGACTCCGACACGCAGCTCTTCGTCGCGTTCGAGGGTGAGATCGACCGTGAAGGTCGGTGACCTGCCGAAAGTGTGCTGTACGGCGTTGGTCGCGAGCTCCGAGATGATCAGGCGAACCGTTTCGGCGGTGTCCTCGTCACCCGGCAGGCCCCATTCGGCGAGAACACGTGCGACGTATCTGCGTGCCTCCGGTACCGAGGCCGGATCGCTCGGCAGGGTGACGGATGCTTCCTGATGGTCTGCCATGGCGACGCTGTCCCTTTCCCACCGGGACGCAGACCGACCTATGGCTGATGCCCGCGAGTACGTCCCCGGATTGCGCTTCGCGCCACACTGCCACCAACGACCCCCGGCGCATGGGCGATCCGCCGGGATATGGCCCCCTCTGTCGCTCTAAGCGGTGAACCCTGCTACGCGAGACCGTATTTGAGCGGGCTCAAGTTTCCGGCCCCGGCGACCGACAGGCGACGCCACGCTCGGGAACGCGCGCGGGAATGTGCGCAGGGGGTGCGCGGGGTGCTCAGGCGGCCGGTGTCACGGCCCCGGCGGGCGCGGTCGCGACGATCGTCGCCAGCGCCGCCTCGACCTGAACGTCCGTCAGATCGGCGCGGGCCGTGAGCCTGATCCGGGAGATCCCGTCCGGCACCGACGGCGGCCGGAAGCAGCCCACCACCAGCCCCGCCGCCCGGCAGTCGGCCGCCCACCGCACGGCCGCGCCCGGGGACGGCGCCCGGACGGAGACGACGGCCGCGGCCGGGCGTACGGCGGTCAGCCCCGCCCCGGTCAGCCCCAGGTGCAGCGCGTGCGCCACCGCGCGCGCCCGGACCGCCAGTGACGGGTCCGCGCGCAGCAGCCGCAGGCTCGCGAGCGCGGCGCCGACGGCGGCCGGGGCGAGGCCGGTGTCGAAGATGAACGACCTTGCCGTGTTGACGAGTTGGTCGACGACCCGGGCCGGACCGAGCACCGCGCCGCCCTGGCTGCCCAGCGACTTGGAGAGCGTGACGGTGGCGACCGTACCCGGGTCACCGGCCAGTCCCGCCGCGTGTACGGCGCCTCGGCCGCCGTCGCCGAGCACACCGAGACCGTGCGCGTCGTCCACGAGCAGGGCGGCGCCCCGTGTACGGCACACCTCGCCCAGCCGCGCGAGCGGAGCCGCGTCGCCGTCCACCGAGAAGACCGAGTCGCTGACGGCCAGGGCCCGTACACCCGTGTGCGCTTCGAGCGTCTTGTCCACGGCCTCCGGGTCCGCGTGCGGTACGACCACGGTCTCGGCGCGCGAGAGCCGGCAACCGTCCACGATGGAGGCGTGGTTGGCGGCGTCCGACACGAGGAGTGAGCCGCGCGCGGTGAGCGCGGTGAGGGCGGCGAGATTCGCGGCGTACCCGGACGACAGGACGAGCGCGGCCTCGAAACCGCAGAAGTCGGCCAGTTCACGTTCCAGTTCGGCGTGCAGGGCGGTGCTTCCGGTGACCAGCCGCGAGCCGGTGGCGCCCGCGCCCCAGCGGCGTGCGGCGTCCGCCGCCGCGCCCGTCGTCACCGGGTGGTGCGTGAGTCCCAGGTAGTCGTTGCCGGCGAGATCCAGCAGCGCGGAGTCGGCGGGGCGGGGCCGTAGCGTGCGGACGAGACCGGTCCGTACGCGGTGGCGCGCCTCGTCGTCGATCCAGCCGAACGGGTCCGGCGGCGTCGACGGTGACGGCGTGCTCGGCACGGGCGGCTCGGTTGGCACGGCTCGGGTCCTTTTGTAGGCAGCCCACAGACCCTAACTGCCGACGGCCGCGCTCCGGGTGTGGTCATACACACACCTGAATGCACCTGTCTTGTGGGATTCATCCTTGGCCCGGAGGCCCGCCGTAGGCCAGGATCGGCGCCATGGACCTGCTGAACACACTGGTGGAGAAGGGCCTTCGGCGCGAGCTGCCGTCGCGCGAAGAAGCGCTCGCCGTGCTGACGACCTCCGACGACGATCTGCTCGAAGTGGTGGCCGCGGCCGGGAAGGTGCGCCGCCAGTGGTTCGGGCGGCGGGTCAAGCTCAACTATCTGGTCAATCTGAAGTCAGGGCTCTGCCCCGAGGACTGCTCGTACTGCTCGCAGCGGCTCGGGTCCAAGGCGGAGATCCTCAAGTACACCTGGCTGAAGCCCGACGAGGCGTCCAAGGCCGCCGCGGCCGGGGTGGCCGGCGGGGCGAAGCGGGTCTGTCTGGTCGCGAGCGGCCGGGGGCCGACGGACCGGGACGTCGACCGTGTCTCGCAGACCATCGGCGCGATCAAGGAACAGAACGCCGACGTCGAGGTGTGCGCCTGTCTCGGGCTGCTCTCGGACGGGCAGGCGGAGCGGCTGAAGGCGGCGGGCGCCGACGCGTACAACCACAACCTCAACACGTCCGAGGCCACGTACGGCGACATCACCACCACCCACACCTACGCGGACCGCGTGGAGACGGTGCGGCACGCGCAGGGCGCGGGCCTGTCGGCCTGTTCCGGGCTGATCGCGGGCATGGGCGAGAGCGACGCCGACCTGGTGGACGTGGTGTTCGCGCTGCGCGAGCTGGATCCGGACTCGGTGCCGGTCAACTTCCTCATCCCCTTCGAGGGCACGCCGCTGGCAGAGGAGTGGAATCTGACCCCGCAGCGGGCGCTGCGCATCCTGGCGATGGTGCGGTTCGTCTGCCCCGACGTGGAGGTACGGCTCGCGGGCGGGCGTGAGGTGCATCTGCGGACGATGCAGCCGCTCGCGCTGCACCTGGTCAACTCGATCTTCCTCGGCGACTACCTCACCAGTGAGGGCCAGGAGGGGAAGGCGGACCTGGACATGATCGCGGACGCCGGGTTCGAGGTGGAGGGCACGGACACGACGACGCTGCCCGGACACCGGGCCGGCGGCGGGTGCGCGAGTGCGTGCGGTCCGACGGACAGTGCCGCACCCGCCGAGGCGGAGGCGGCGTCCGCGCGTACGGACCTGGTGACCGTACGGCGGCGTGGTGCCGGTACGGACCTGGCGCCCAATGCCTGACGCGTTCGGTCCGGGCGAACTGCTGGCACTGGACCGGGCGCATGTCTGGCATCCGTACGGCCCGATGCCCGGCCGCACGGATCCGCTGGTCGTGGAGTCCGCGTCGGGTGTACGGCTCCGGCTCGCCGAACCCGCCCACGGGCAGCGCGAGTTGATCGACGGCATGTCGTCCTGGTGGTCGGCGATCCACGGCTACAACCACCCGGTCCTCAACGAGGCGGCGCACGACCAGTTGTCGCGGATGAGCCATGTGATGTTCGGCGGGCTCACCCATGAGCCGGCCGTCCGGCTGGCGGCCCGGCTCGTGGAGATCACCCCCGAACCGCTCCGGCACGTCTTCCTCGCCGACTCGGGTTCGGTGTCGGTGGAGGTCGCCGTCAAGATGTGCCTGCAGTACTGGCGTTCGCTGGGCCGCCCGGCCAAGCAGCGGCTGCTGACCTGGCGCGGCGGCTACCACGGGGACACCTGGCAGCCCATGTCGGTGTGCGACCCCGAGGGCGGTATGCACGGGCTCTGGTCGGGAGTGCTGCCGCGCCAGATCTTCGCGGACGCGCCGCCTGCCGGCTTCGACACGTACGACGAGACGTACGCGGACCACCTGCGCGCCCTCGTCGCCCGCCACGCCGACGAACTGGCCGCCGTGATCGTGGAGCCGGTCGTGCAGGGGGCCGGCGGCATGCGTTTCCACTCCCCCGCGTATCTGCGGGTGCTGCGCGAGGCGTGTGACGAGTACGGCGTGCTGCTGATCCTCGACGAGATCGCGACGGGCTTCGGCCGCACCGGCGCTCTCTTCGCGGTGGAGCACGCGGGTGTCTCCCCCGATGTGATGTGTGTGGGCAAGGCGCTGACCGGCGGTTATCTCACCATGGCGGCGACGCTGTGCACATCGGCGGTGGCGACGGGCATCTCGCGCGGCGAGGTACCCGTCCTCGCCCACGGCCCCACCTTCATGGGCAATCCACTGGCGTCGGCCGTGGCGTGCGCCTCGATCGACCTGCTGCTCGGCCAGGACTGGCAGGGCGAGGTCAAGCGGATCGGGGCGGGGCTGCGTGACGGCCTCGCCGAGACGGCGTCACTGCCCGGGGTGAAGGACGTGCGCGTCCTCGGCGCGATCGGCGTCGTACAGCTGGACCACGAGGTCGACATGGCGGCGGCGACACGGGCGGCGGTGCGCGAGGGCGTGTGGCTGCGGCCGTTCCGCGACCTCGTCTACACGATGCCGCCGTACGTGACGGACGACGACGACCTGGCCCGGATCTGCCGCGCGGTGGCGGCCGCGGCGCGGGAGGCATGAGATGGCGATACTGATCGTCTCCGGGACGGGGACGGAGATCGGCAAGACGGTCGTCACGGCGGCCGTCGCCGCGGTGGCCCTGGCCGGGGGTCGTACGGTCGCGGTGCTGAAGCCCGCGCAGACCGGTGTCGCGCCCGGCGAGTCGGGCGACGTGGACGAGGTGATCCGTCTGGCGGGCGGGGTCACGACGGTCGAACTGGCCCGTTTTCCCGAGCCGTTGGCGCCCGCGACAGCCGCCGCGCGCGCCGGCGCGCCGCCCGTACGGCCCGAGGAGATCGCGGAGACGGCCGCGAAACTGGCGACCGAGCACGACCTGGTACTGGTCGAGGGTGCGGGCGGTCTGCTGGTGCGTTTCGACCAGGAGGGCGGGACGCTCGCGGACGCCGCGCGGCTGCTCGACGCCCCGGTGCTGGTGGTGGCGCCCGCCGGGCTCGGCACGCTCAACGCGACGGCGCTGACGGCCGAGGCGCTGCGTACGCGCGGGCTCACGGCACTGGGTGTGGTGATCGGCAGCTGGCCCGCCGTGCCGGATCTGGCGGCGCGCTGCAATCTGGCCGATCTGCCGAGTGTGGCGGGCGCGCCGCTGCTCGGGGCCGTACCGGACGGCGCGGGCGCGCTGGCCCCGGCGCGGTTCCGTGCGGGTGCGGGCGACTGGCTGGCTCCGGCGCTCGGCGGGGGCTGGGACGCGGCGCGGTTCGAGGCGGATACGGCGCGGCACGTCACCTGACATGTCGGCCTACCTGTCTGCCGGGCGTCGGCCGAACGGTAACGAGTTCCGTTCCGTGGGCCGCTCGGCGCGGCCGTACAGGGAAGAATCATGGTGACACCCTGTAAGCCGGAGGAGATCCGCCCGATGCACCTACGCAACCGCAAGGCCCCCAAGGACTCCGTCCACCACCCTGTCTTCGCGCGCTACTACGCGCGGGCGAGTGTCGCCGCCGATGCCCGCGGTGGCATCGGTGCCCTCCGCGCGGAGCTGCTGACCGGTCTGTCGGGCCGGGTCGTGGAGGTCGGCGCGGGCAACGGGCTGAACTTCAGGCACTACCCGGCGGCGGTCTCCGAGGTCGTGGCCGTGGAGCCGGAACGGAGCCTGCGGCAGCTGGGGGTGGAGGCGGCGATGCGCGCGAAGGTCTCGGTGGACGTACTGCCCGGCACGGCGGAGGCGCTGCCCGTCGAGGACGAGGGTTTCGACGCGGCCGTCGCCTCCCTGGTGCTGTGCACCGTACGTGACGTACCGAAGGCGCTCGCCGAGATCCGCCGTGTCCTGCGCCCCGGCGGCGAGTTGCGCTTCTTCGAGCACGGGCGGGCGGCGGAGCGCGGCCGGGCACGGGTGCAGCGGGTGCTGGACCGGACGGTGTGGCCGAAGCTGGCGGGCGGCTGCCACACGGCGCGGGACACCCTGGCCGCGATCCGCGAGGCGGGCTTCGAGTTCGGCGCGTACCGCTCGCTGCGGGTGCCGGATCCCGGGCCGTGGATGCCGACCTCGCCGTGTGTGCTGGGCGTGGCGTACCGGCCGAGGGCGGACCTGGTCTGACGGGGGCCGCCCGACTGCTCCCGGGGGCGTGGCGGCGGGCGCCGTCAGAGGCTCCAGCCGCGCAGTTCCTCGGCGATGAGGCGTACGTCCGCCCTGCCGTCCTTGACCAGCTTCGCCAGGTCCCGGACCTGCTCGGGCGAGGTGACGACCTTCAGCCCGCTCGCGACGAGATAGCCGTACGCGACGGCCGAGGCGTACATCGCGTTGGACCGCTCCAGCGCGGGCACATGGAGGAGGCTCTGGAGCAGCGCCGCCGCGCGGCTGTACGGGTCGGTGTAGACCGGGGTGCCGAATATCTCCGCCTCGTGCCGGCTGACGGCGGCCACCAGCGCGCCCCAGTCGGTGACTTGGGGATCGCCGGGCATCTTGTGCTCGGCGACCATCAGCAGCCAGGAGAGATCGATCCGCAACGTCGGGTCGGCGCGTGACTGCGGGTCGGGGGAATCGGCGTTTTCCATGGAGGGCAGCTGTCTCGGTAGGAGGTCGGCTCGGGGAGTGGGGAGTTCCCGATGATCAGTATCCCCGACGTGGCCGGTCGGTGTGGATGAGAAGTGCGGTGATGTTGTCCTGCCCGCCCGCGTCCATGGCGTACCCGATCAGCGTCCGCGCGTCCTCAAGGAGCTGGTGGCCGACGGGTGTTGAGCGCCGGTTCCGGGCGAGTACGGCGCGCAGGGCGTCGGGGTCGGACAGATACCGCGTCAGTCCGTCCGTGCAGAGCAGCAGCCGGCCCGGCCCCGGTGGCCGGCAACTCCGTGTCCGCGCCGCCGGTTCGCCCGCGTCGGCGCCCAACCACGCGGTCAGGGCGTCGTGTTGACCGGAGTCGTCCTCGGTCAGCGCGACGCACGTGCCCTCGTCGGGCAGCCAGTACGCGCGGCTGTCACCGATCCAGGCGCACCGCGGCGACGGCAGCCGCGACCTGTGCGGCCCGCTCGGCGCGGGGCGACATGGACACGCCGTCGCACACGACACCGATCGTCCAGTCGCCGGTCCCGGTGAGCGCCATCGCGTCCGCGTTGACGCCGCGCCGCTTGCCGCGGTCGCTGACGCCGGCGGCGACGGTACCGAGGGTGGTCTCCAGGTGGGACCGGTAGGCGGGCTGCGAAGCGCCGCAGTCCCAGCAGTGGCCGTCGGGGGCGACGGTCCCGCCGCACACGACGCAGTCGGTGGGCCCGGCCGGATCGGCATCGAGACCGGGACGAGGATCGGGATCGGGCTTCAGCGCGTGCCCTCGCGCCCCGTGCCGTGGTCGGTGGTGGTGACAGTGGTCGTGGTCGTGGCGTCCGCGCCGAACTCCTCCGTGAACACGGACTCGTACTGCTTCATGAAATCGGCGGCGGACTCGACGAAGGTCTTCCCGACCTCGCCCACGTCCTGCTTGACGAGTTCCTCGATGTAGCGGTTCACGCTCATCCCGCGCCGGCCCGCCTGCCGCCGGGCGGCCTCCGCGGTGGTCTCGTCCACGCGTACGTTCAGCTGAGTCTTCGCCACCCCAACAAGCTAGCGCGCCGACGCTAGCGTCGGCAAGTGTGCCGGTTTCTCGGCGGAACGAACCATTCCGCCATTAGCGTCGGGGCGTACGTCCCTGTTACCGCCCGATGCCGCACAGTCACGCCCCGAGTCGCACGGAGTCCCACGCGGAGTCACACACGGACGAGGAGACCCCATGACCAGGCCGTTCCGTTTCGGAGTGAACATGGTGACGCCCGCGTCGGGCGCCGACTGGAGGAAGCGCTGCGAGCGGGCCGAGGAGCTGGGGTACGACGTCATCCTGGTGCCCGACCATCTCGGCATGGTCGCCCCCTTCCCCGCCCTGGTGGCGGCGGCCGAGGCGACGGAGCGGCCCCGGCTGGGCACGTTCGTACTCAACTGCGGCTTCTGGAACCCGACGCTGCTCGCCCGCGAGACAGCCACGACCGACGCCCTCACGGAGGGCCGGCTGGAGGTCGGGCTGGGTGCCGGTTACGTCAAGGAGGAGCACGAACGGGCCGGGCTCGCGTTCCCGCCGCCCCGCGAACGTGTCGACCATCTCGTCCGTACGGTCGACGTGTTGGACGACCTGCTGGGCGAGGAGAACCATCAGCCCCGACCGGCGCAGCGGCCCCGGCCGCCCCTGCTGATCGGCGGCAACGGCGACCGCGTGCTGCGACTGGCCGCCGAGCGCGCGGACATCGTGGCCTTCAGCGGCGCGAAGCACCGCGAGAGCGGTCCGGCCGCGCTCTCGCCCGAGGAACTGGACGAACGCGTCGCCGCCTACCAGGGTTTCGCTGCCGGGCGTGCGACCCCGGCCGAGCTGAACGTGCTGCTCCAGGTCGTGGCCGTGACGACGGACCGCGCGGCGGCGGTGCGGCCCCTGATGGCGTATCTGCCGGGGATGACGGAGGACGAGTTGCTGAGGGTGCCGCTGGTGGCGGCCGGCACGGTGCGGCAGATCGCCGACCAGCTGCGCGACCAGCGCGAGCGGTACGGCTTCACGTATCTCACCGTCCTCGATCCGAACATGGAGGCGTTCGGCCCGGTGATCGAGGAGCTGCGCGGCGGCTGAGGCGCGCGGCGGAAACCCGCTGGAGGCGCGTACGAGTCCGTACGTGCGCTCCGCCCCTGGCGTCCACCGACCGTCCGGCGGCCGCACCGCGCCGACCACGGTCGTGGGGATGAACCCTCCGGGGATCAAGGCGATACGCCAACGCGGTTCGCCGCACGACTCGTTCACCGGTGGGGACCGGCGGCGGCCACCGCCCGAAACCGGTGCGCCCGCCCACCGCGGCGGGCCGTGCCCGTCGTCCCGCCCGTCCTCGGCACTAGCATGGGCCGCTCGCCCGTGCTTGGACACCGGGCGTGACCCCCGTCCGCCGCCGACCGAGAGGTGTGAGCGTCCGCCCATGGGCGAGCCTCCCCGCATCCGCACCACCGACGCCCCCGGCGACGCCACCGACGCGCCCACCGACAGCCGCGGATATCGCGCCGCCCGCCGCCCCCTGACCGACCATGGGACGGAGGTGACCCGATGACCGAAGTGCTCCTGCTCCTCGTGGCGGTGCTGCTCGCGCTGGCCTGCGGGGCCTTCGTCGCCGCCGAATTCTCACTGACGACGGTCGAGCGCAGCGACCTCGAACGGGCGGTCGAAGGCGGCGAGCGTGGTGCGGCCAGCGCCATGAAGGCCGTACGCAGCCTCACCTTCCAGCTCTCGGGTGCCCAGTTGGGCATCACGGTGACCAATCTGGTCGTCGGCATGCTCGCCGAGCCGTCCGTGGCGAAGCTGATCCGCGGTCCGGTCGAGGCGATCGGCTTCTCCCCGTCCGTGGCGTCGTCGCTGGCGCTGGTCATCGGTACGGCCCTGTCGACGGTCGTCCTGATGGTCGTCGGCGAACTCGTCCCCAAGAACTGGGCCATCTCCTCGCCGCTGGCGGTCGCCAAGGTGGTCGCCACGCCGCAGCGAATCTTCACCGGGGCCTTCCGGCCGTTCATCAGCCATCTCAACAACACGGCGAACCGTCTCGTACGGCGCCTGGGCCTGGAGCCCGCCGAGGAGCTGGCCTCCGCCCGCAGCCCGCAGGAGCTGGTGGCCCTCGCCCGGCACTCCGCCAAGGCGGGCGCGCTGGAGGCGGACACCGCCGAACTGTTCGTGCGCACCCTCAACCTCGCCGAGCTGACGACGGAGAACGTGATGACGCCGCGCGTGCAGGTCACCGCGCTCGACGTGCTGGCCACGGCCGAGGACGTCGCCAACGCCACCCGTGCCACCGGGCTCTCCCGCTTCCCCGTCTACCGCGAGAACCTCGACACCGTCGTGGGCGTCGCCCACATCAAGGACGTGCTCACGGTCCCCGGCGAGCGCCGCGTCCGTACGAGGGTGTCCGAGGTGATGCGTGAGCCCCTGCTCGTACCGGAGTCGCTGACCGTGGACCGCCTGCTGGACCGGCTCTCCGGGAACCGCACCATGGCGGTCGTGATCGACGAGTACGGCGGCACCGCCGGTGTGGTGACGCTGGAGGACATCGTGGAGGAGGTCGTCGGCGAGGTACGCGACGAGCACGACCCGCACGAGACGTCGGACCTGGCCCGCGCCGGCGAGGACGCCGACGGCCGCGACCTGTGGTCGGCCGACGGCGCCACGCGCTTCGACCAGCTGTGGGACATCGGGCTGCGGGCGCCCGAGGGGCCGTACGAGACGCTGGCCGGGCTCGTCGCCACGGAACTCGGTCGGATTCCCGTCGAGGGCGACCGGGTGGAGCTGGGCGGCTGGCGGGTCGACGTGGTCGACGCGTCGGGGCGGCGCGCGGCCCGCGTACTGCTGCACGCGCCGCCCCCGACGCCCGACGGCGAAGAGAGCGGCGACGAGAACGGCAACGGCGGGGGGACGGGACGATGATCGCGATCCAACTGCTCGTCGGCCTGCTGACCCTGGTCGTGAACGCCTTCTTCGTCGGGGCGGAGTTCGCCCTGATCTCGGTGCGCCGCAGCCAGATCGAGCCCGCCGCCGAGGAGGGCGACCGGCGCGCGCGCAGCGTCCTGTGGGGCCTGCAGCACGTGTCGGCCATGCTCGCCGCCGCCCAGCTCGGCATCACGCTGTGCACGCTGGTGCTGGGCATCGTCGCCGAGCCGGCCATCGCGCATCTGCTGGAGCCCCTCTTCGACGCGGTCGGCGTGCCCCACGGGGTGGTGCACCCGATCTCGTTCGTCATCGCGCTCGCCGTGGCGACGTATCTGCACATGCTGCTCGGCGAGATGGTGCCCAAGAACATCGCGCTGGCCGAACCGGTGCGTACGGCGCTGATCCTCGGCCCGGCGCTGGTGGGGCTGGCCCGTGCGCTGCGACCGGTGATCTTCGCGGTCAACGCGTTCGCCAACGTGCTGCTGAAGCTGCTGCGCGTGGAGACCAAGGATGAGGTGTCGGCGACGTTCACCGACGCCGAGCTGGCCCGGATGGTCACGGACGCCGGTGACGCGGGGCTGCTCGACGACCGCGCCGCCGAGCGGCTGCACGACGCGCTGGAGCTGGGGCGAAGGCCGGTGCGGGACGTGGTCATGCCGCTGGAGCGGGTCGTGACGGCGCGGGTGGGGATCACGCCCGTGGAGCTGGAGGCGCTGGCGGCGGAGTCCGGGTTCTCCCGTTTCCCGGTGGTGGACGAGTCGCGGCGGATCCTCGGCTATCTGCATGTGAAGGACGCCCTGGACGCGATGCCGCGCGACGAGGCGTTCGAGGTGGCCGGGATGCGGGCGATCGCCCAGGTGCGGACGGACACCCCGATGGACGACGTCCTGACGGCGATGCGCCGCAGCCGTACGCATCTGGCCGCCGTGCTGGACGAGGACGGCAAGCTGGAGGGCCTGGTCACGATGGAGGACGTCCTGCGGGAGCTGGTCGGGAGGCATGCGCAGGGGGCCTGAGGCCGGTCCGGGAGGCGGCACCGGCGCGCGATACGATCGCTGACGCCATGGAGAAGAACGCCACGTACACCAGTCTGGTCGCGCTCGGGGACTCGTTCACCGAGGGGATGTCCGACCTCCAGCCGGACGGGTCGTACCGGGGGTGGGCCGATCTGCTCGCCGCCCGTCTCGCCGACCGTACGCCCGGTTTCCGGTACGCGAATCTCGCCGTACGCGGCAAGCTCATCGGTCAGATCCTCGACGAGCAGGTGGACTCCGCCGCCGCGATGCGGGCGGACGTCGTGACCCTGGTCGGCGGGCTGAACGACACCCTGCGGCCCAAGTACGACGCGGGCCTGGTCCTCGGGCAGCTGGAGGAGGCGGTGGAGCGACTGGCGCCCACCTGCGGGCGGCTGGTGCTGATGCGCAGCCCGGCCCGCCGGGGGCCGGTGATGGAACGGTTCCGCCCCCGCTGGGAGAAGCTGTTCGACTTCATCGACGAGCTGGGCGCGCGGCACGGCGCGCTGGTGGTCGATCTGTACGGGGCGAGTGTCCTCGGCGAGCAGCGCATGTGGGACGTGGACCGGCTGCATCTGACCGCCGACGGCCACCGCAGGGTCGCCGAGGCCGTGTGGCAGGCGCTGGGCGGGGAACCGGCGGACGACTGGCGCGCGGAGCTGGCACCGGATCTGCCCGTGGGCTGGCTGATGCGGCGCACGGGGGACGCGCGGTTCGCGCGCCAGTATCTGGGCCCCTGGATCGGCCGGCGGCTGACGGGCCGGTCGTCGGGGGACGGCAGGGCGCCGAAGCGGCCGGAGCTGTTGCCGTACGAGCCGCTGCCGGGTGACGCGGGTGTGCGGCACGAGCAGAAGTAGGGCCGCGTGCGGGCGCGTGTCTCGTAGCGACGTACGAACGAGGGCGCGGCGCGGACCTGCGGGAATCGCCAAGTAGAATCCGGCCATGTGACTGCTGCGTCTGTGAAGCCCCGTATCCCCAATGTCCTCGCCGGCCGCTATGCCTCGGCGGAGCTGGCCGTGCTCTGGTCTCCCGAGCAGAAGGTGAGGCTGGAGCGGCAGCTCTGGCTCGCCGTGCTGCGGGCCCAGCGGGATCTCGGTATCGAGGTGCCCGAGTCCGCGCTCGCCGACTACGAGCGGGTGCTCGACCAGGTCGACCTCGCGTCGATCGCCGAGCGCGAGAAGGTCACCCGCCACGACGTGAAGGCGCGGATCGAGGAGTTCAACGCGCTCGCCGGTCATGAGCAGGTCCACAAGGGCATGACCTCGCGGGATCTGACGGAGAACGTCGAGCAGTTGCAGGTCCGGCTCTCGCTGGAGCTGATGCGCGACCGTACGGTGGCGGTGCTGGCGCGCCTGGGGAAGCTCTCCGGGGAGTACGCGGAGCTGGTCATGGCCGGCCGCTCGCACAACGTCGCCGCGCAGGCGACCACCCTCGGCAAGCGCTTCGCGACAGCCGCGGACGAGTTGCTCGTCGCGTACGGCCGTCTGGAGGACCTGCTCGCCCGCTATCCGCTGCGCGGTATCAAGGGCCCGGTCGGCACGGCGCAGGACATGCTCGACCTGCTCGGCGGCGACGCGGCGAAGCTGGCGGACCTGGAGGGCCGGATCGCGGGGCATCTGGGCTTCGGCCACGCGTTCGTCTCGGTCGGTCAGGTGTATCCGCGGTCGCTGGACTACGACGTGGTGACCGCGCTGGTGCAACTGGCCGCCGGTCCCTCGTCGGTGGCGAAGACGATCCGGCTGATGGCCGGGCACGAACTGGTCACCGAGGGCTTCAAGCCCGGCCAGGTCGGCTCCTCCGCGATGCCGCACAAGATGAACACCCGCTCCTGCGAGCGCGTCAACGGACTGATGGTGATCCTGCGCGGCTACGCGTCGATGACGGGAGAGCTGGCGGGCGACCAGTGGAACGAGGGCGACGTGTCGTGCTCCGTGGTGCGCCGGGTGGCGCTGCCGGACGCGTTCTTCGCGTTCGACGGGCTGCTGGAGACGTTCCTGACGGTGCTCGACGAGTTCGGCGCGTTCCCGGCTGTCGTCGCCCGCGAGCTGGACCGCTACCTGCCGTTCCTGGCGACGACGAAGGTGCTGATGGCCGCCGTACGCGCGGGGGTCGGCCGGGAGGCCGCGCACGAGGTCATCAAGGAGCACGCCGTCGCCTCCGCGCTCGCGATGCGTGAGCGGGGCGCGGAGCGCAACGAGTTGCTGGACAAGCTCGCGGCGGACGAGCGGATGCCGCTGGACCGGGGGCAGTTGGACGCGTTGATGGCCGACAAGCTGTCGTTCACCGGTGCGGCGGGCGATCAGGTCGCGGCGGTGGTCGCCCGGATCGAGGAGATCGTGAAGCGGCACCCCGAGGCCGCCGGATACACGCCCGGGTCGATCCTCTGAGGCCGGCGAGGTGAAGCCGGAGGAGTTGGCCGCCGCCCGCGACCGCGTCATTCCCGATGTGGCCGCGGCGGGCCTGGGCGTGCTGTTCTGCGGGATCAACCCGGGTCTGATGTCGGCGGCGACGGGCCACCACTTCGCGCGGCCGGGCAACCGCTTCTGGCCGGTGCTGCGGCTCTCGGGCTTCACCCCGCGGCAGTTGGCGCCGTCGGAGCAGGACGAGTTGCTCGACTACGGCCTCGGCATCACCAATGTCGTGGCACGGGCGACGGCGCGGGCGGACGAGCTGGGCGCCGAGGAGTTCCGCGAGGGCGGCCGGCTGCTGGTGGCGCGGGTGGAGCGGCTACGGCCCCGCTGGCTGGCGGTGGTGGGCATCACCGCGTACCGCACGGCCTTCGACGACCGGAAGGCGGCGATCGGTCCGCAGTCGAGGACGATCGGCCCGACCCGGATCTGGGCGCTGCCCAACCCGAGCGGTCTGAACGCGCATTGGACGGCGCAGACGATGGCGGAGGAGTTCGGCAGGCTGCGTACGGCGGCGGAGATGCCGGACCGGACCCAGCTTTAAGTGCCTTCCTTAGTGCCTGCCGTGGGTGCCCCTGACTCAAGGGCCTGCTGGGGTGGGGCTTGCGGGAGGCGTAGCCGGAAGCACGCTCCGAGGGTCCGGGGGGCGAGGGCGAGGGTGCCTTGGTGGCGGTGCGCCAGGTCGCGGGCTATGGCAAGGCCCAGGCCGGTGCCGCCGTGGTCGCGGGAGCGGGCGTCGTCGAGCCTGACAAAGCGTTCGAATATGCGCTCGGCGTCCTTGGTGGGCACGCCCGGTCCGTCGTCGTGCACCGTGAGGACGACCCAGGCGCCCTGGTTCCGGACGGTGATCTGGATACGGTGCGTGGCGTGGCGGGCGGCGTTGTCGATGAGGTTGCGCAGCAGCCGTTCGAGTTCGTCGGGGTTTCCGCGTGTGTGTGCGGGGGCGGTGCTGTCGCAGGTGAGGGTCAACGGCCGTTCGTTGAGGGGGTATTGCTCGGTCAGCCGGGAGGCGAGGGCTGTCAGGTCGACGGTCTCGGAGTCGGCTGTGGGGGCACGGGTGTCGAGGCGGGCGAGGAGCAGCAGGTCCTCGGCGAGGGCTTGGAGGCGGCGGGTCTGCCGTGCGGCGGTGGTGGCCGCGGCGGGCCAGTTGGTGCGTTCCGGGTAGGCGAGCGCGATTTCCAGGCTGGCGAGCAGTGTGGTGAGGGGGCTGCGCAGTTCGTGGGCGGCGTCCGCGACGAAGCGGCGTTGCCGGGCGGCTGCGTCGTCGAGGCGTTGGAGGGTGGCGTTGATGGTGGTGGCCAGGGCGGTCAGCTCGTGTCCCGTGGCGGGGACGGTGACGCGTTCGCGGGGGTCGCTCGCGGTGACCGAGGCGGTGAGGACGCGGATGGCTTCGACCGGCCGCAGCGCGTTCCGGACGGCGAAGTAGGCGACGGCGGCGATCAGTACGAGGCTGACGAGCCCGGCCCGGAGCAGCAGGCGGTCGGTGGTCCTGGTGATCTCCGCGGTCGTGTGCGGGAGTACCACCACATAGACCCGCACCGTGGCGTCGGCGGTGACGCCCAGAGCGGCGGCTTTGTCGCTGTCGAGATCATGGATGTCGGAGGTGAAGACCTGCTGGGTCCCGCCGGCGATGTCGAATATGTCCTTGGAGTCGTAGTCGGGGTTCACGGGCAGGCGGACGGTGGTGGGCAGCAGTTCCCCGGGCTCTCCGGGTGTCGGCGGGGTGGGCATCACATGGTGGGTGCCGGGATAGGCGTCGCTCAGGGCGCCGCCGGAAGCGACAGCGGTGCGCCGGCCGGTCGCGACGACCTCGTAGGGTACGACGCCCCCGGAGTTGGGAATGACGCCCTGCGCCACCTGATCGGCGAGGGACCAGAGTTGCTGCTTGGCCTGGTCCTCGGCGATCTGCTTGCTCCGGTGGTGGACGTCGTGGTGCAGCCACCAGCCGATGCCGACCAGGATGACGGCGGTGGCCGAGGCGGCGGCCAGGGCCGTGCGGGCCCGTACCGAACGCGGCCACCAACGCGGCCGCCGGTCAGTCGCGTTCACGGTCGTCCACCAGTCGGTAGCCCGTACCCCGCACGGTCTGCAGGGACCGTCGGCCGAACGCGGAGTCCACCTTCTTGCGCAGTGCGCTGACGCGCGCCTCCACCAGGTTGGGATCCAGCGCTTCGTCGGGCCACGCGTGATAGAGCAGATCCGCTTTGGGGACCGCCTGGCCAGCCCGGCGGGCCAGCAACTCCAGCACGGCGAACTCCCGTGGGGTGAGTTCCACTCGGGCCCCGGCCCGGCGGCAGACCCGGCCGGCGACGTCCAACGAGAGGTCGCCCACGGCGAGAACGGGCGGTGCGACCGTCGCGGCTCGTCTGACCAGGGCCCGCAGCCGTGCCACGAGCACCATGTACGAGAAGGGTTTGGCCAGGTAGTCGTCGGCCCCCGTGTCCAGGGCCTCCGCCTGATCCCAGTCCCCGTCCTTGGCGGTGAGCACCAGGATGGGTGTCGCGTTGTTCTCCCGGCGCAATTGGGCGCAGACCTTGTAGCCGTTGAGGCCGGGCAGCATCAAGTCCAGTACGACAAGGGCGTATTCGCCGGTCCGGGCCATCCACAGTCCCTGTCGGCCGTCATGGGCGAGATCGACGCTGTAGCCCTCGGCGGTCAGGCCGGTGTGCAGTGTGTGGGCAAGGTCGATCTCGTCTTCGACCACGAGGATGCGCATGTGGTGCAGCCTCGCACAGCGCCTGCCCGCTTTCCTGATCGGCCGGTCAGGTTGGGTCAGCAGCCGGTCAACGAGGTCCGGGCACGCTGGCGGAGTCCTTCGCCGCCGCTGAAAGGCCCTGTCGCCGATGTCCTGTACCGAGTTCGACCTTGTCGACGATACGGAGAATGCCTCTCCGAGGGCTTCCTTGCATGCTCCTCCGAGGGTTCCCTTGCTCTCGCGTGGGAGATTTCTCGCTCCCTTTCTGCTGCCCGTTTCGCTGTCCGCCCTTCTCGGCGTATGGGGAATTCGCAGAGAGGAAGCCCTGTGGCATGACGAGGCTGTGACTCTCGACTTCGCTTCCCGTAGCCTGCCGGACCTGTGGCAGACGCTGGGCAACGTGGATGCCGTGCATGGAGCGTATTACCTTCTCATGCATGGGCTGTTCGGTCTGTTCGGGACCGACCTCCTGGTGCTGCGTCTTCCCTCCGTTGTCGCCGGTGCGCTGGCAGCGGCGGGAGTCACGGCGCTCGGGGTCCGGTTGGCGGGGACGCGAGTGGGAATGCTGGCGGGTCTTTCCTTCGCCGTACTTCCGGATGTTCAAAAGTATTCACAGGAGGGGCGCTCGTACTCACTGGTCTGCGCGCTTGTGGTCTGGGCGACCTATTCTCTGGTGAGTGCGGCACTCGGCTGTCGAACCCCGGCGACCACGAGGCGCGGAAGTTCCACGGCGCCCTGGATCGTGTATGGCGTTCTCATGCTGGGGGCGTGCGTTCTGCATCAGTTCGCCGCTCTTGCCCTGGTGGTACACGCCTTCGCCCTGCCGCGTCATGCGCGGCGCCCCTGGGCGTACACCGCGCTTCTGGTGGTGGCGGGATTCGCACCCCTCGCGGCTCTGGGTATGGCGCAATCCGGTCAAGTCGCCTGGATCGACGGTGTCACCGGTGGTGAATATCTGCGCTTCGCGATACTGGCTTCCTTCGCGGCGGTGCTGGCCCACTTCGTTGCGCCGGGGAGCGCCCGCGAAGTCTCTCCTGAAGTGCCTTTCAGCCTACGGGCGATCGCCCTGCCGCTGTTCCTACTGCCCACCGCACTTCTCATGCTCATCTCTCTCCACAAACCTTTCTATGTGGAGAGGTACGTGCTCTACGGTCTCGTCGGCCTCGCGCTCCTTCTGGGGGCCGCGCTGGACCGCGTGCCTGAACTGGGGCGCAATCCGCGCGTGACCGCGGTGATCGTCGTGGCGTCGGCGATCGCACTGCTCATACCCGAGTCCCTTGCGCTGCGGGCACCGGAAAGCCGGTCGGACAATGTCACGGCTCTGGCCAGAATCCTGTCCAGGGAATACGCTCCCGGCGACGGAATTCTCTACCTGTCCGAGAAGAGGCGCGCGTGGTCGCTGGCCTACCCCTCGGTGAACAGAGAGATGTTCGACCTTTCCCAGGCACTCACTCCGGCAGCCTCGCACGACCTGTACGGCACCGAGTTGCCTTCCCCTCAGATTCGCGCGCGCATGCGCGGCAGCGCACGCATTCTCGTCGTCACGGAACCCGAAGGAATTCGTGTCGAGAGCAACGGGACGGAGCGGATGAAGGAGAGGGTGCTGGCGGAAGACTTCACCAAGGAACTCACCATACGAATCGACGGGGCCCAAGTCATCGTCTACGAGCCCCGCACAACGGCTGCCGAGGCTGAACGCGCGGTGTCGCAGGCGCCGACGGTCCGCCGACATTGTCGGAGCCGGCCTACGGCGGGTCGATCTCCGTCACCGCCAACAGCAGTCGCAACGGGTGCTCGTCTCCCTGCCAGTACACGCCCAGCACCACCCACCGGCCCCCGGTCCGCCACAGGTGCGCACTGCCGATGCCGTCCGACAGGGCGCGCCACGGCTCCGGTATCTCCTCGCCCTCCGTGGCGCGCACCCGGGTGCTCCAGAGGCTGACCGGCTGCGGCTCCCCCCACCGCGCCGCCAGCACCGATACGAGGGCGTCGCACTCCGCCTCGTACTGCTCCGCCTCCTCCGCCCGGCGCGACCCGTCGGCCTCCAGGAAGCTCTCGACGACCACCAGCTCCGCCAGGTGGTAACCCGGCCCGCTCGTGCCCGTCTCGGACCCGGCGCGCTCGGCGGGGAAGGACCGGGCGCACAGCAGATCGACGGTGGCGAGGTGCTGTGCGGTGCTCATGAGTCCAGTAAAGCGCCCGCCACTGACAATTGGCAGGCCGTCAGGCACGCGCGGACCTCCACCCCGGACAGCCCCCGCACCGCGCCCCCACGACCGGCCGCTTCCGGCCGTCGAAGGGAGCTTTCCGGCACGGCCCCGGTCCCGTGTCGTCGTCCGTTAGCCGCCTCGGCG